>NZ_JACAOM010000222.1:0-298 GCF_013386245.1 Pseudomonas sp. 21615526
CGGCCACACCAGCAGCGTGCGGCCGGCCAGGTCCCGGGCGTCCTCGATGGGTGCGCTGGAGGCGCTGGTAATCAGCACCAGGCGCTCGCTGTAGACCACGCTTTGTTCGAGCTTCGGGCGTTTGCCGCCGGCGGCCACCAGCGCGGCGTCGATGCGGTGATGTTGCAGGTCATCGAGTAACTGCGCCCAGGCGCCGGTCACCAGTTCCAGCTCCACTTGTGGATAACGTCGATGGTATTCGGCCAGCAGCGGCGGCAGGCGGCCACTGGCGCTGGATTCCACTGCGCCGATGCGCAGC
>NZ_JACAOM010000222.1:305-1355 GCF_013386245.1 Pseudomonas sp. 21615526
TCGCTTTCCAGTTGCTTGATGCGTGTGGTGATGTTGGACGGCACGCAGTGCAGTTGCAGGGCGGCCTGGGCCACGCTGCCGGTTTGTGCCACGGCTTTCACCATTTTCAGTTGGGCCAGTTCCATCGCTCAGTTCCAGTGATTACAGAAGTCAGAAACGGTTAATTGTCCTGCGCCTTGCCGGGGCCAAGACTGACGGCATTCCCACTGCTGGACGCCGTTCATGAAAGCCCCGTCACCTGTAAAGCTTACGCTAGTCACTGCCAGCGTCATCCTCTGTTGGGCGTATTCGCCGATTGGCGTGCATCTGGCCTTGCACAGCTACAGCCCTGGCCAGTTGGCCTTGGGGCGGTTCCTGATTGCTTCGGTATTGATGGCCGGCATCGCGTTGGTCATGAGGATCGAGCGGCCACGTCTGCGGGACCTGCCGTGGTTGCTGGTGCTGGGCTTCTTCGGGATTTTCCTGCATCACCTGACGATCAATTTCGGCCAGCAATTTGTCACGGCCGCTGCCTCCAGTGTGCTGGCGCAGTCGGTTCCGCTATTTACGGTGCTGGTGGCGTTTTTCGGCTTGAAGGAGCGAGTTACCGGCTGGCGCTGGGGTTGCGTGCTGCTGGGCTTGAGCGGAGTGCTGGTGGTGATCTGGGGCGAGCATGGCCTGGGGCAGATTGATCCCCGTGGACTGATGATCCTGCTGGCGGCGCTGTCGTGGAGCCTTTATTTCACCATCCAGAAACACTATTCCCGGCGCTACAGCCCGCTGACCACGGTGTGCTACACCGTGTGGTCGGGCACATTGCTGCTGTGTGTGTATTTGCCGGGTTTGCCGGCGGTGGTGTCGCAATCATCGACCCAAGCCAACTGGGCGGTGTTGTTGCTCGGCGCCTTTCCCAGCGCCCTGGCGTACCTGGCCTGGGCCTATGTGTTGCGGCATGTCGAGGTCAGCCGCGCGTCAGTGGCGTTGTACCTGGTGCCGCCGGTGGCGATGGTGATGGCCGCCACGCTGCTGGGCGAGCAGGTTTCGCTGCGCGTGGTGCTGGGTGGCCTGATC
>NZ_JACAOM010000223.1:0-2014 GCF_013386245.1 Pseudomonas sp. 21615526
CGCTACAGCCGCGACGGCGTTTTTCCGCTGGCTCACACCCTCGACAGCCTCGGCCCGCTGACCCGCAGCGTGCGCGATGCACTGGCCATCGACGACCTGCTCAATGGTCGCGACCAGCGCCCACCACGCCCGCCCCGCAGCCTCAATGGCCAGCGGTTCTGGGTCGAGCAAAGTGTGCTGGAAGACGCACGGGTTGAACCTGCGGTGCGCGATAACCTGCAACGTTGTGTGGACCGATTGAAGGCAGATGGCGCGCTGATTGACGTGCGCCCCTCGAAGACCTTCCAGGCCACCCTCGACCTGATCCTGCACCAGGGCTGGCTCGGCGCCTTCGAAGCCTTCGCCCTCCACGAAGCCCTGCTCGACAGCCCTGATGCCGAGCAACTCGACCCCCGCGTTCGCCGTCGCCTTGAAGCGGCCCGCACACTGCCGGCCAGCCAACTGCTGGCACTCTACGAAGCCCGTCGCCGCCTGCAACAGCAGCTTGTCGACGAACTCGACGGCGCGATCCTCATCACCCCCACCGTGGCCCATGTGGCCCCGTCCCTGGCGCCGTTGGAAGCCGACTTTGAACTGTTCGTCAGCACCAACCTCGCCACCCTGCGCCTGACCATGCCCGGCAGCCTGCTGGACATGCCCGGCGTCAGCCTGCCCAGCGGCCGCGATGCCCTGGGCCTGCCCACCGGCCTGCTGCTCAGCGCCCCCAGCGGCGAAGACGCGCGCCTGCTTCGGGCCGCGCTGTCAGTAGAAACCGCACTCACTTTTTAAGGAGACACATCATGGCTAAAGACATCCTCTGTGCATTTGGCGTCGACGTCGACGCGGTCGCCGGCTGGCTCGGTTCCTATGGCGGCGAAGATTCCCCGGACGACATTTCCCGCGGCCTGTTCGCCGGTGAAATCGGTGCGCCACGCCTACTCAAATTGTTCGAGCGCTACGGCCTGCGCACCACCTGGTTTATCCCCGGCCACTCGATGGAAACCTTTCCCCAGCAGATGAAGGCGGTGGCCGACGCCGGTCACGAAATCGGTGTGCACGGCTACAGCCACGAAAACCCGATTGCGATGACGGCCGAGCAGGAAGAAATCGTCCTCGACAAGTCCATCGAGCTGATCACCCAGGTCACCGGCAAACGCCCCACCGGCTACGTCGCGCCCTGGTGGGAATTCAGCAAGGTCACCAACGAACTGCTGCTGAAAAAAGGCATCAAGTACGACCACAGCCTGATGCACAACGACTTCCACCCGTACTACGTACGCAAGGGCGACACCTGGACCAAGATCGACTACAGCCAGCACCCCGACACCTGGATGAAACCCCTGGTGCGCGGCGAAGAAACCGACCTGGTGGAGATCCCGGCCAACTGGTACCTCGACGACCTGCCGCCGATGATGTTCATCAAGAAAGCCCCCAACAGCCACGGCTTCGTCAACCCGCGTCACCTCGAAGAAATGTGGCGCGACCAGTTCGACTGGGTCTACCGCGAGCACGAACACGCGGTGTTCACCATGACCATCCACCCCGACGTGTCCGGCCGCCCGCAAGTGCTGCTGATGCTTGAGCGGCTGATCGAACACATCCAGAGCCATGCCGGCGTGCGCTTCGTCACCTTCGACGAAATCGCCGATGACTTTATCCGCCGCCAACCACGTACCTGACACCTGTACCTAAACCCTGGCCAACCTCCCGAGGCGCGATTCATGTCTATCTACAACAAGCTTGATCTGACTGGCTGGAAACCCCGGCAACTGACGCCCAAGGAGGTGCGTTTCGCCACCTGGATCGCGTTTTTCGCCTGGGTGTTTGCGGTGTATGACTTCATCCTTTTCGGCACCTTGCTGCCGGAAATCGGGCGGCACTTTAACTGGGGTGAAGTGGAGCAAGCGGAGATTGCGACATGGGTGGCGGTAGGCACCGCCGTGGTCGCGCTGGCCATCGGTCCGATCGTGGACAAACTGGGTCGGCGCAAAGGGATTATTTTCACCGTGGCCGGTTCGGCGATCTGCTCGGCGCT
>NZ_JACAOM010000223.1:2041-3626 GCF_013386245.1 Pseudomonas sp. 21615526
GGGTTTGACCGCGCTGTTGCTGCCGGTGATTGGCTGGCAGGGGTGCTTCGTGTTTGCGGCGATCCCGGCGATTGTCATCGCGGTCATGGCGCGCAAGCTCAAGGAAAGCCCGCAGTTCCAGATTCACCAGCGCATCAGCGAGCTGCGTAAAAGCGGCGCGGTGAAAGAGGCGCAAAACGTCGCCGTGACCTACGGCGTGGACTATGACGAACACAGCAAGGCCGGCCTCAAGGCCGCATTCCGTGGCCCGGCCCGCCGTGCAACCCTGGTGATCGGTGCGGCGCTGCTGCTCAACTGGGCGGCGATCCAGGTGTTCAGCGTGCTGGGTACGTCGGTGATCGTCAGCGTGCACCACATCTCGTTCGAGAACTCGCTGATCATCCTCGTGCTGTCGAACCTGGTGGGCTACTGCGGCTACCTCAGCCACGGCTGGATGGGCGACAAGATCGGCCGGCGCAATGTCATCGGCCTGGGCTGGATGCTCGGCGGGCTGTCGTTTGCCGGGATGCTGTTTGGCCCGAGCAACATGGCGATGGTGGTGGGGCTGTACAGCCTGGGCCTGTTCTTCCTGATCGGGCCGTACTCGGCGGCGCTGTTTTTCATCAGTGAAAGTTTTCCCACCAGCATCCGGGCTACCGGTGGCGCGATTATCCATGCCATGGGGCCGATTGGTGCGGTGGTTGCCGGGTTCGGCGCGACCCAGGTGTTGTCGGCCGGGAGTGACTGGCAGACCGCTGCGCTGTGGTTTGGCGCAGTGCCGTGCTTCCTCTCCGGTGCGTTGATGTTTGCCGCGCGCCATGTGCGTCCGGAAACCGTCCAGTAAGGAGTTGATTCGATGAGTCGTAAAGTTGCATTGATTACCGGTGCCGCCAGCGGCATCGGCCAGGCCCTCGCGGTGGCGTATGCCCGCAGCGGCGTGGCGGTGGTGGGTGGGTATTACCCGGCCGATCCCCATGACCCGCATCACACGGTTGCGCTGGTGGAAGAGGCGGGCGGTGAATGCCTGATGTTGCCGCTGGACGTGGGCGATACAACCTCGGTGGATAACCTGGCGGCGCAGGCGGTCCAGCACTTCGGTCGCCTCGATTACGCGGTGGCCAACGCCGGTTTGTTACGCCGTGCGCCACTGCTGGAAATGACCGACGAGCTGTGGAACGAGATGCTCAACGTCGACCTGACCGGGGTGATGCGCACCTTCCGGGCGGCAACCCGGCACATGCATGAAGGCGGTGCGCTGGTGGCGATTTCGTCGATTGCCGGTGGCGTGTATGGCTGGCAGGAGCACGCGCACTATGCGGCGGCCAAGGCCGGCGTGCCGGGGTTGTGTCGGTCGCTGGCGGTGGAATTGGCGCCGTTGGGGATTCGTTGCAACGCGGTGATTCCGGGGTTGATCGAGACGCCCCAGTCGCTGGACGCGAAGAACTCCCTCGGGCCGGAAGGGCTGGCGAAAGCCGCGCGGGCGATTCCGCTGGGCCGGGTCGGGCGGGCGGATGAGGTGGCGTCCCTGGTGCGGTTTTTGACCAGTGAGGAGTCGAGCTACCTGACCGGGCAGAGCATTGTGATTGATGGTGGCTTGACCGTGCGC
>NZ_JACAOM010000024.1:0-6086 GCF_013386245.1 Pseudomonas sp. 21615526
GGCACACCGAGCCTAGGCGAGGTGCCGAGTGGTGGGGCAAGAGCGTTTTGCTTGCTTTTGACTGGGCCGCATTCCGGCTGTTCAAAAGTGACCCGCTGTAAGAGCGGAATCCTAGGTGGTCGTTACCTAAATAACGGATATGTACCGCGACCCACCCCCCGCAACTCCCTGGTGAAATAACGGCTCGGTACCTCACCCAACACACGCTTGAACACCGTGGCAAACGCACTCGGGCTGCTATACCCCAGATCCAGCGCCACCCTGGTCACCGGTTCCCCATTGCCCAGCCGCACAATCGCCGCCAGCAAACAGGCTTGCTGGCGCCATTGCAGATAACTGATCCCCGTGGCCTGGCGGAACTGGCGGGTAAACGTCCGGCGGCTCATACCCGCGCCGAGGGCCATGGCATCAATGCCGATTTCCAACGAAGGCCCGGCCAGGAACTCTTCGCAGGCCTTCGCCAATCGAGGCTCGGCCGGCAACGGCGCACACAGCGGCAGCACCGGCATCCGGGCGATCTCGTGCAGCAGCAAGCCCATCAAATAGCTGTCGCGGCCACCCATCGCGTAACGCGCAGGTACCTCGACGGCCTTCTCCAGCAACTGCCCAAGCAGCGGCGACACATCCAGCACCTGGCACTGTTGCGGCAACTCCAGCCGCCGCGCCGCCTGCGGGCGAATGTAGGTGTTGAGCATCGTCACCGGCCCGCGCATCAGCATGGCGTGGGACACATGCGGCGGCACCCAGATCGCGCGGCGAGGCGGCACCACCCAGTTACCGATGGCACTGTAGACGGTAATGACACCCTGGCTGGCATAGGCCAACTGGCCTCGCGGGTGCGCGTGGGGGGGGAACAGCTCGCCGTCGGCATAGTCGATGGCGGTCACGACCACGTCGCGCGGGGTGTTTTCGTAGGGATGAATATCGGGCATGGCCTGATTCTAGCCTTTATTGACCCACAATCGCAGGCGGGCCATCGCGGTTTACGAAAAAATCTATCGGATGCACGGCCTCCTGTCGTGCCACCGAGTCAATGGACCCGTCACGATGAAGCAAAAACACCTGTTACTGGCCGTCCTGGTGACGGCTGTGTGGGGACTCAATTTCCCCATTACCAAACTCGGCCTGGCCGAGATCAACCCGCTGTTGCTGACGGCCCTGCGGTTCACCCTGGCGGCGTTGCCCTGGGTGTTTCTGGTGCGCCGGCCCCAGGTCGCGGTGAAGTGGCTGGCGGCCTATGGCTTGATATTCGGGGTGGCGATGTGGGCCTTGATCAACCTCGGGATCGCCATGGGCGTGCCGCCTGGCAGCGCGTCGTTGCTGATCCAGTTCAGCGCATTTTTCACCATGGGCTGGGGCGTGCTGCTGTTTCGTGAAAGCCTGTCCGTGCCGCAATTGATCAGCGTGGCGCTGGCGGCCATGGGCCTGGTGGGCATGCTGTTGAGTGTGCAGGGCGCGGCCACGATGCTGGGGTTTGCCTTGGTGCTGTTCAGCGCGTTGGCCTGGAGCATCGGCAATATCATCATCAAGGTCTCCGAGGTGCGGGAGATCTTTGCCTTCGTAGTCTGGGCCAGCCTGTTTGCGCCGTTGCCGCTGGTGCTGTTGACGTGGCTGCTGGATGGCTCGCAAGCCTTTATCGCTTTGCCTGCTCAACTGAACGGCGTGGCGTTGTTCTCGCTGGCGTTCCAGGTGTATGGCGCGACGCACTTCTGTTACTGGGGCTGGAACCTGCTGTTGCGCGAGTACCCGGTTTCCCGGGTGGCGCCCCTGTCACTGCTGATCCCGGTGTTCGGCATCGTCAGCTCAATGCTGATCCTGGGTGAGCGCCCCGGGGTTTCGCAGTGGCAGGCCATGGGCTTGATCCTCTTGGCCCTGATCGTCGGCCTGAAGAAGGGGCGCCCGTTGTGGGTCAGGCAGGACGGTCACGCTTGAGCAGGCCATACAGCGCGCTGTCCGAGATCTCGTCGCCGACCACCCAGCGCTCGCGCAGCAAGCCTTCGCGGACGAAACCCAGGCGCTCAAGCAGCTTCGCGGAGCCCAGGTTGCGTGGGTCAATGTCGGCTTCAAGGCGGCGCAGCCCGGCGGTGTTGAACCCATGGTCGATCACGGCGCGGGCGGCTTCGCTCATGTAGCCCTTGCCCCAATACTGGCGGCCCAGGGTAAAGCCGATTTCAGCGCGGCGGCATTGCTCGTCGACATTGAACAGGTCGCAACTGCCGATCACCTCGCCGGTGGCCAGCAACTCCACCATGCACACCAGGTCTTCACCGGCAATCGATGCCTCCATCAATTGGCCGAAGCGTTCAACGGCTTGCTCGGCGCGGGTCATGGTGGGAAAGGAAAAGTAGCGCATGGCCTCGGGGTCGGACCAAATGGCAAACAGCGCGCGCCAGTCATCCTGATGGGGAGGGCGCAGGCCCAGGCGTTCGGTGGTGAGAAGTACGGGGGCGAAAAAGGGCAGGGTCATCATGTGCTCGTCCGTGAAGATCACGGGCGCAATCCTGCCGGGATTACGGGCGTTATACAAGCATCAGGAACAGGCCGTATCGTCCAGCGCCTGGGCCGGCAGCGCGCCGGTGGTCTTGATGGTTTTGGTGACGATATAGGTGAAGTAGCGCTCGATGGCCAGGTCTTCCATCAGCAGTTGATCGATGAAACGCTGGTACTGGTCGATGTCGGCTGCGCGGATCATTGCGATGTAGTCCACGCCGCCGCCGGTGGCGTAGCAGAACTCCACGTCGGGGGCGTCGCTCATGCGTTGTTCGAAGCGGCGCATGTCCTGGGCGGTGTGCCGGGCGAGGGTGATTTCCACCAGCAGTTGCTGACTCTTGAACACCTGATTCCAGTCGATCACCGCGCGGTAGCCCTTGACCAGGCCGGCACTTTCCAGCTTGCGCACGCGCTCCCAGGCGGGCGTTACCGAAAGGTTGATGGCCTCGGCCAGGCTCGATTTGGTGATGCGCCCGTCCTCGGAGAGGATACGCAGGATTTTCAGGTCGTAGCGGTCAAGCTTGTGCATCGGCAACGAACTCCAAAGGCGCACGGACCCTGTAGGAGCGAGCTTGCTCGCGATGAGCCTGAGGACGACGCGTTAATTCAGGATTAGCACGTTATCGTTCACGACCATCGCGAGCAAGCTTGCTCCTAAGGGAAACTCATCAGCCCAACACTTCCCCGGCCACCTGGTCGATCGCGCCTTTGGTGATGTCGACGATCAGGTCTGCCTCCGCCCTGGTCAAAATCAGCGGCGGCGCAAAGCCGAGGATGTCGCCGTGTGGCATGGCCCGGGCGATCATCCCGCGTTCCAGGCAGGCCGCCGAGACTTTGGGGCCGACCTTGAGCGCAGGATCAAACGGCGTGCGTTGCTCACGGTCGGCCATGAATTCCACGGCGGCGAGCAGGCCGTCGCCGCGTACTTCGCCCACCAGCGGGTGACCTTCGAGGGTTTCCCGCAGGCGACGGTTCAGGTACCCACCGACTTCGTCGGCGTTCGCCGTGAGGTTCTCCCGTTCCAGGATATCCAGGTTTGCCAGCGCCGCCGCGGCGCAGATCGGGTGCCCGGAGTAGGTCCAGCCGTGGCCCATGGCGCCTTCGTGGGTCGAGGCCTTTTCAATCACGTCCCACACCTTCTCACCGATGATCACCGCTGACAGCGGGGCATAGGCGCTGGTCAGCCCCTTGGCCGTGGTGATCAGGTCCGGGCGCATGCCGTAGCGCTGGCTGCCCATTTTCGAGCCCAGCCGGCCGAACGCGCAGACCACTTCGTCAGCGATCAACAACACATCGTACTTGTTCAGTACCGCCTGGATCGCCGCCCAGTAACCGGCCGGGGGCACCACGATGCCACCGGTGCCCATCACCGGTTCGCCAATGAACGCCGCGACCGTGTCCGGGCCTTCGGCGAGGATCATTTTTTCCAGCTCATCGGCGCAGTAACGCACGAACGCAGCCTCGTCCATGCCCGCCGGTGCCTTGCGGTACCAGTGCGGGCAAATGGTGTGCTGGATGCCTTTTTCCGGCAGGTCGAAATGCTGATGGAAGGCGGCGAGGCCCGTGAGGCTGCCGGTCATGATGCCTGAGCCGTGATAGCCGCGATCGCGGGAGATGATCTTCTTCTTCTGCGGACGGCCCAGTACGTTGTTGTAGTAACGCACCAGCTTGATCTGGGTTTCGTTGGCGTCTGAGCCGGACAGGCCGTAGTAGACCTTTTTCATGCCTTCGGGCGCCCAGTCCATGATGCGGCTCGACAGCTCGATGATTGCCTCGGTCGAGTGACCGACATAGGTGTGGTAGTAGGCCAGCTCCTTGGCTTGCTTGTAGATGGCGTCGGCAACTTCGGTGCGGCCATAGCCGATGTTCACACAGTACAGGCCGGCAAACGCATCGATGAATTCGCGGCCTTCGTGGTCGCGAATGCGGATGCCCGAGGCGCTCTTGATGATGCGGCCCTTGAGTGCGCCGCTGGCGTGATCATGGGCGTGGGTGGACGGGTGCATGAAGTGCGCGCGGTCTTGTTCGAACAGGCTGTTGAATGCTTGGCTCATGGTTGCTCTCCTTGGAATTGGCCTTGGTGATGCAGGCAAAAGTATTTGGTTTCGACAAAGGCTTCGAAGCCCTCGGCGGCGCCTTCACGGCCCAGGCCCGAGGCTTTCATGCCGCCGAAGGGAATCGGGTGACCGGTGAATTTCACCCCGTTGACCGCGATCATGGCGTGGTCGAGGCGGCGGATCAGCGGGTAGATCAGGTCCAGGCGGTTGGAACAAATGTAGGCGGCCAGGCCGTACTCGGTGTCGTTGGCCATTTCGATGGCCTGGTCAATCGAGTCGAACGGCAGCACCCCGGCAATCGGCGCGAAGTTTTCTTCGCGGTAGATGCGCATTTGTGGGGTCACGTCGGCGAGTACCGTTGGCTGGTAAAACAGCCCGCCCAGGGCGTGGCCTTCGCAGCCCACCAGGCGTTGCGCGCCCAGCTCCAGGGCGTCGGCCACGCGTTCGGCGGTGACGTCGAAGGCGGCCTGGTGCATCAACGGGCCGATGTCGACGCTTTGCTCTTGCCCGTCGATCAATGCCGGGCCGACCCGCAACTCACGCACGGCGGCAGCGAAGCGGCTGAGGAATTCGGAGTAGATCGAACGGTCGACCATGATCCGGTTGGCCGCGCAGCAGTCCTGGCCGGAGGTCTGGAACTTGGCCTCGACCGCGACTCTCACTGCCAGCTCAAGGTTGGCGTCGGCGCAGACAATAAATGGCGCATTGCCGCCCAGTTCCAGCGAGACCTTCTTCACGTCCTGGGCCGCCGCCTGCAGTACCAGCTTGCCGACCCGGGTCGAGCCGGTGAAGCTTACCGAGCGCACGCGGGTGTCCTGCACCAGGGTTTGCATGGCCATCTGTGGCTCGCCCAGCACCACGTTGAACACGCCCGGCGGGAAGCCGGCTTCTTCGGCCAGTTGCGCGAGGGCCAACGCCGAGTAGGGCGTTTCATGGGCCGGCTTGACCACCACCGTGCAACCGGCGGCGAGGGCGGCGGCGGCCTTGCGGGTGATCATGGCCGAGGGGAAGTTCCATGGGGTCAGCAGGGCGCAGACGCCTACGGGTTCCTTGACTGTGCCCAGGTGTGCACCGGGGATATGGCTGGGGATATTCTGGCCGTACAGGCGGCGGGCTTCTTCGGCGAACCACGGGATGAAGCTTGCGGCATAGGCGATTTCGCCGCGGGCTTCGGCCACCGGTTTGCCTTGTTCCTGGCTGAGGATGCGGGCGAGGTCCTCCTGGTGTTCGAGGATCAGTGCCGCCCAGCGCCGCAGGATCGTGGCGCGGGCATCGAGGTTCTGTTCACGCCAGGCGGAAAACGCGCGGTGGGCGGCGTCGATTGCGGCGACAATTTGCGGTTTTTCCAGCATCGGCACGTGGCCGATCAACTGTTGGTTCGCCGGGTCATGTACGGCGATGGTGCTGGCACTGGCGCTGTGGACCCAATGGCCGTCGACGTAGCACAGGGCTTTGAACAGCAGCGGGTGTTTGTAGGTCATCGGGGTCACTCCGGATGGGCTGAGTGGGTGCAATGCTAGGGCAGGGGCAGGCGCGGGA
>NZ_JACAOM010000224.1:0-4709 GCF_013386245.1 Pseudomonas sp. 21615526
GCCCCACCGTCTGCCGCGGATTGAGCGAGGCAAACGGATCCTGGAAAATCATCTGCACATCACTGAGCAACGCTCGCAGCCGCCCCTCAGACAACCCCGCGACCCCCCGCCCCAACCACCCGATCCGCCCGCTGTCAGCACGCAGCAAACGCACCAGGCACCGACCCAGGGTCGACTTGCCCGACCCCGACTCCCCCACAATCCCCAACGTCTCGCCTTCACGCAATTGCAGCTGAACCGCATCCAACGCCTGAGTCGTACGCCGCCCCCACCAACCGCTGCGGCTGCTGAACACCTTGCCCAGCGCTTCGGCCTTCAGCACCACAGGGCCAGCCACCTGCGTACGTGGCACCAGCGGTTGCGCCGACACCGCCGCCAACAACTGCCGGGTGTAATCTTCCCGGGGCACACGCAACACCGCCGGGGCCGTGCCCTGCTCCACCACCCGGCCCTTTTCCAGCACCAGCACCCGGTCGGCAATCGCCTCGACCACGGCAAAGTCGTGGGTGATAAACAACAGTGCCATGCCCTTGTCCTGCTGGATCTTGCGCAGCAGGTCGAGAATCTGCGCCTGGGTGGTCACGTCCAGCGCCGAGGTCGGCTCATCGGCAATCAACAGCGCCGGATCAAACGCCAGGGCCATGGCGATCACCACCCGCTGACGCTGCCCGCCAGACAGTTCAAACGGATACGCCAGACGCAAGCGCTCAGGGTCGGGCAAGCCGACATAACCGAGCAAATCCACCACCCGCTGACGCCGCACCCGTGCCGCCGCCACGCCATGGGCGCGCAGGGTTTCATCGATCTGTTGGCCCACCCGCAACAGTGGGTTGAGGGCGCTCATGGGCTCCTGGAATACCATGCTGATATCCCGCCCGCGCAGTTGGCGCATGGCCTCTTCGCTGCGATCGGCCAGGTCTTCGTCGCGAAACACCAGGCGCCCGCTTTCCACCTTCAGCGGCTCCGGCAACTGGCGCAGCAAAGCCTTGGCCAGCATTGACTTGCCGGAACCGGATTCACCCACCACACACAAGCATTCGCCACGGTTCAGTTGCAGCGACAGGTCATACAGCGCATGGCTGCGGTCCGCACCGGCCGGCAAGGCGATACGCAAATGTTCAACACTCAACAACGTCATAGCGACCTCCCGGGCTCAAAGGCCACACGCAAACCTTCGCCGACTCGATTGACCGCCAGCACGCACAGCACAATCGCCAACCCCGGCAGAAAGCTCATCCACCAGGCGTCCCGCAGCAAGCCACGGGAGGCATTGATCATGTAGCCCCAGCTCATGGCTTCTGGGTCGCTCAAGCCGAGAAACGCCAGGGCCGCTTCGGTGAGGATCGCCGTGGCCATGACAAAGGTCATGGTCACCAGCAGCGGCGCCAGGGCGTTGGGCAGGATCTGCTGGGCGATGATCCCCAGCGGCGACTGCCCCAGCACCCGCGCGGCCTGCACGAATTCGCGCTGGCGCAGGGTCAGGAACTCACTGCGCACCAACCGCGCCACCGCCGGCCACGCTACGAGTGCGATGGCCAGCACGATGGAGAACAGGGACGGCTCAAGGATCGCCACCAGGATCACCGCCAGTACCAGTTGCGGAATGATCTGGAAGAACTCGGCAATGCGCATCAGCACACCGTCGAGCCAGCCACCGAAATAGCCGGCGACCGCGCCGACCAGTAGGCCCACCACCAGGGTCGCCAGGCTGGCCAGCGCCCCCACGGCCAGGGACACCCGCGCGCCGTACAGCAGGCCACTGGCGAGGTCGCGACCGAGCAGGTCACTGCCCAGCCAATGGGCCGGGTCGTGGAATGGCGCGAGCATCGGCTGGCTGTTCATCTCCCATGGCGAGCTGCTGGTCAGCCAGGGGGCGGCGATCGCCAACAGCGTCAGCAGCAGCAAAAACAGCGCACCGATCAACGCCGCAGGCTGGCGCACAAAACGTCGGAAAACCAGCATCAGCCTTGCACTCCTGCACCGATACGCGGGTCGAGAAAACGACAGATCACATCGGTCAACACGTTAAAGCCCACCACCAGAATCGAGATCACCAGGAAACCGCCCATCAACACGCCGTAGTCACGCTGGGCCAGCGAGTCGTACATCAAGCGACCAATCCCCGGCCAGGAATACACCACCTCCACCAGCAACGCGCCGCTGGCCAACTGGCCCAGTTGCAAACCGGCAAAGGTCACCACCGGCAACAGCGCATTGCGCAGCACATGCACGTACAAAATCCGCCGCGGGTGCAGGCCCTTGGCGTGGGCGGTGCGCACGTATTCCTGGCCAAGGGCGTCGAGCACGGCGGCGCGGGTCAGGTGGATATACAAGGCGAGAAACAGCACGCTCAACGACACGCACGGCAGCAGCAGGTGCTTGAGCCGGTCGAGCAGGGAAAAGTCCTGTGCCACCGTTTCCATGCCAAACGCCGGCAACCAATCGAGGCTGACGGAGAACAACAGGATCAGCAGCATCGCCAGCCAGAATGGCGGCATCGCATACAGCAGCAATGCGCCGTGGGAGATCACGCCATCCAGCCAGTGACGCTTCTGTCGGGCCCGGGCGGCCAACGTCCCCAGGGTGACGCCAAGCACCGACGAGAGCAAAAATGCCGAGCCCATCAGGGCCAGTGTTGCCGGCAAGCGCTCGGCAATCAGCGACCACACCGAGGTCTGGTTGCGGTAGGAATAACCCAGGTCCAGATGGGCGATATTGCCCAGGTAGATCAGCAACTGCGTGAGCAACGGCTTGTCCAGGCCCATGGTCTGGCGCAGGTGTTCGATGAACTGCACATCGTCCACACCCGCCTCGCCGGCCAACAGCAGCGCCGGGTCACCCGGCGCCAGGCGGATCAGTAAAAAGCCCAGCACCAGCACCGCCACAATCATCAACAGTGCCTTGAGCAGGCGACCGCTGAAATACAGCAACCCGTTCATGGTGCAGGCGCGTCGAGGTAGACGCTTTCGTAGTCTTCGTTAAGGCTGGTGGCGGTTTGCAGCAGGTTCTTCACCTCTTTGTGGAACAGTGTCGGGTAGCGCATTTCGAAGATCGGCGCGATCGGCAGGTCGGTGTTCAGCACGTTTTCCAACTGGCTATAGAGCCTGGTGCGTTCCGGGCCTTCCGGGGTGTTGGCGACCTGAGTCCACAGGGCATCGGCCTCGGGGCTGTTGTAGCCGCTGACGTTGGCAAACGGCGAAGTCTTGAGGATGTAGTCGGAGCGGTACAGGTAGGCGTTGGTCAGGTACGGGTCGCCGATCTGGAAGATGAAGTTGTAGGTCAGGTCGAAGTCCCAGTCGCTGACGCGCTGGAACCAGGTGGCGGCGTCGGACGTCACCACTTGTACCTTGAAGCCCAGCGGCTGCAGGGCTTGCTTGGTGTATTCGGCCAGGCGCTCCCAGGCACCGCCCTTCTCGCCGTTGAGCAGACGAATCCGCACGGCGCCCACGTCCACGCCGGACTCGGCAATCAGCGCCTTGGCTTTTTTCACGTCATAGGTGTACTGCGGCAATTGCGGGTCGTGGTACGGCGAGGTGGACACGAACTGGCCGGGGGCAACCTTGCCCGAACCGAAGAAGATGTTGTCGACGATGAACTGGCGGTTCAGCGCATACAGGATCGCCTGGCGCACCTTGGGGTTGTTCAGCGGCGGCTTGCGCGTATTGATCTGCAGGAAGGCCAGGCCGGAATACAGCTCCCAGCCTTTTTCCGACGACTGCACGTCCGGCAAGGCGGTCAGGCGCTTGAGGTCGGAATAGTCGGCATCACCACTGCGCAGCACCTGCACGTCGTTGCGCTCGAACGCCGCAGCGCGGGACGAGCCGTCCGGGATCACGTGGAAGATGATCGCATCCAGGTGTGGCAGGCCCTTTTTCCAGTAGTCGGGGTTCTTTGCCAGCTTGATATAGGCGCCGCGTTTCCACTCCACAAACACAAACGGGCCGGTGCCGACAGGCTTGAGGTTATAGGGGTTGTTGCGAAAGTCAGTGTTCTCGTAGAGGTGCTTGGGCACCACAGGCCGCAGCCCGCTGCCCAGGGCCGAGAGCAACGGCGCGAAGGGTTTCTTGAGCTGGAACACCACCTGCAGCGGGCCCTTCGCGGTGATGCTGTCGACGTACTCGGTGAAGACCCCGCCCAGACGCTTGTCCACTTCGGGGTAGAAGGTCTGGAAGCTGAACACCACGTCATCGGCGGTGAACGCGTGGCCATCATGCCAGCGCACGTTGTCCTGCAAATCGAAGGTGTAGGTCAGGCCATCGGGAGAAACGGTCCAGGCCTTGGCCAATACCGGTTTGGGTTTCAGGTCGGTGTCGAAGGTCAGCAGGCCCTGGAGGATCTTGCCGCTGACGTGCTGGGTGGACACGTGGCTGACCACGCCGTGCATCAGCGACGGCGGTTCGGGTTGGGCCACCAGGTTCAGCACCCCGCCGTCATGGGGTTGCGCCTGAGCGGTGCCGGCCAGCAGCACGGCGCCAAGTCCCAGGTATGAAAGGACACGGCGAAAAGATAAAGGGCGCATGGAGACTCCTTGGCTAAGGTTTTGTCAGGGATTTAGCAAGGGCTGTGCCATGGGGCGACGGGCCGCGTTTGCGGGCATCACAGGCCTTGGCAGTGATGAAAAAACCACAGTGGCCGGGACGAGTGTGGAAAAAGCAACAGCCCGCCTTCTTGAGGAATGGTTGTGCGTAGCAGCTGCCGAGCCTTGGCGA
>NZ_JACAOM010000225.1:0-8417 GCF_013386245.1 Pseudomonas sp. 21615526
CTGAGCCACAGCGCCCTGCCCACCCCCGTTCCCCAATGCTCGGCCAGCACATACACCGCCTGCACTTCACCGGTTACGCCTGGATCAGCATCCTCATCACGACTCGAGCTGACAACAATCCAGCCCACCACACGCCCCTCGACCTGCGCGACAAACACAGCTTCGCTCCCCTGCTCAATCGACTGCCGCCAAAAGGCTTCACGCCGAGGCTGTGTCGCCTCCAGCGAAGCCAGGTAATCCGCCGGCATCAGTTCACGATAAGCCTGCTGCCAACTGCGAATATGCACCCAGGCAATATCACCTGCGTCCTCGATACGTGCTGCCCGAATCATCCAATTCCCTCTGCGCGTTTTGCATAAATCGCCGAGCCCGCCTGGGGCGACAGCCTGCGATAAACCAGCCCCGACAAGGCGCACAGCAATCCGGCACCCGCCATGATCCAGGCGATATCACTCTGCTCGACCGTGGCATGCCCGCGCACGGCCATGATCAAGCCGAGCAGCCCCGCCGCGATGCCCACCGATAAACTCAACGTCAACTGAATGGTCATCGCCGACAGGCTGCTGGCGCGGCTGGATTGCTCCGGTGGCACGTCGGCATAGGTCAACGCCCCCAGGGTGCTGAATTGCAGCGAGCGAATGATCCCGCTGCCAAATAACACCAGTATTACAATCCAATAAGGCGTTGATACCTCGAACAGGCTGCACGCCAGGATGGTTGCACCGGTGAGCACCGCGTTGCCGATCAAGGTGCGCCGGAAACCGAAGCGGCTGACAATCCGCACCGCCAGCATTTTCATCAGCAACGCACCCACGCCACCGGCAACGCTCAGCAGCCCGGCCTGTAACGGGTTAAGCCCGAAACACAGCTGGAACAGCAACACCAGCAAAAACGGCTGTGACGCGCTACCGATGCGCATCAGGTTGCCGCCCCAGAAGCTCACCGCGAAGGTCGGGATTTTCAACAATGAAAAATCGATCAACGGGTGCGCCGTCCGCCGTGCATGCAGGACATACAGCCAGGCACTCAACAGCCCGCCGCCAATCAGCAGCAACGCCCACTGGCGCGGCAACAGGCCGTGGCCCAGCACCTCGAAACCGAACACCAGCCCGCCCAATGCCACGCCGCTGAGCAACAGGCCGGGAACGTCCAATGGCTGGCCGGGTGTCCCGGAATAGTCCGGGATATAGCGCAGCACCAGGATCACCCCAAGCACGCCGATCGGCAGGTTGATCAGGAAGATCCAATGCCACGACAGCACAGTCACCAACAGCCCGCCCAACGGTGGGCCCAGCAGCGGCCCCACCAGCGCCGCCACCGTCAGGTACGACATGGCACGCAGCAGGTTTTCCCGCGCCGACCAGCGCAGCAGGATCACCTGCCCCACCGGCACCATCATCGCCCCCGAGGCACCCTGGGCCAACCGCGCCAGGGACAGTTGCAACAGCGAGCCCGAGCAGGCACAGGCCACCGACGCGAGGGTGAACAGCACGATGGCGCTGATAAACACCCGACGCGGCCCGAACCGGTCGGCCGCCCAGCCGCTGACCGGCACGAACAGCGCCACCGCCAGCAGGTACAGCGACACCACCAGGTTCATGCGCACGCTGGGCTCGCCGAAATCCTGGGCCATCTGCGGCAGCGCCGTGAGCACCGCCGTGGCGTCGATCAGTTCCATGAACAGCGCACAGCCGATGATCATCGGCACCCGGCGCGCATGCCCGGTGCCCACCTCGCCCAAGGGGTGTGAAAGGTCGAGGGCTTTGTTCAAAACAGCCCCGATGTCGGAGGCGGCGTGCCCTTGAGTTGCCAGGCGCCCACGGCTGCGGCTTTCCAGTGCCGGGGATTGTGGTTGGCCACGGTGCGCGCGTTGCGCCAGTGCCGGTCCAGGTTATGCGCGCGGCCGGTGGTGGAAGCGCCACCCACGTCGAACACCAGCTCGGCGGCCTTGAGCGCCGACTCCGCCGCGATGTATTGCGCC
The DNA here is from genome assembly GCF_013386245.1 of Pseudomonas sp. 21615526. Classification (NCBI taxonomy): domain Bacteria; kingdom Pseudomonadati; phylum Pseudomonadota; class Gammaproteobacteria; order Pseudomonadales; family Pseudomonadaceae; genus Pseudomonas; species Pseudomonas sp. 21615526. Next base: position 1,982 of record NZ_JACAOM010000225.1, read on the forward strand.
TGGGCCACGTCCACTGCCGCCTGGTCGACGGCCACCGCATCAAGATCCGCAGCCCAGGCGCGGTCAATGGAGTCCGCCGCGTGCAACACCACCGCTTCGGCGGTAAAAGCCCGGGCTGAAACGTCGCCCACGCTCAGTTCCACGTACGGGTCATCCACCGAGCGCGTGGCGCTGCTGTGCTTGATCGGCCGCGCATGCTCCTTGGCAAAGGTCACCGCATCATTCAGCGCATTACGCGCAATACCGGCCTGCACCGCCGCGAGGAACACTTGCAGGAACGGCGTGACAATCGTGCGCTTGCCTTCCTCGACGGTGCGGGTGCGGATCTCGCTGGCCAACACCTGCACATCATGCAGATGGGTGGTGCCACTGGCGGTCAGGCGCTGGCCCATGGCGTCGAAATCATCCAGCAACTCCAAGCCCTGGCGGTCGCGGGGCAGGATGAACGACACGGGCTGGTCATTCTCGTCCAGGGCGACGGCGCTGACCCAATCGGCATACAACGAACCGGTGCTGTAGTACTTGCTGCCGCAAGCGCGAAAGTGCTCGCCGTCACGCACGATGCGCGCACTGATCGAACCGTTGGCACCGCCGACTTCCCAGCCGGCATTGCCGATCACGGCGCCTTGCAGGTAGCGCCCGAACCAGCGCTCGCGCTCCTCCTCCGCCCCCTCGGCGCGGGACGCCAGCAGGCCTTCGACAAACCCGAAACCGGGGCGCAGCGCCTGGGCCACGTTGGAGTCGGCCGAGGCGATGCGAATCAGCAAGGCAATCACGTCCTTGACCGAACCACCGGCGCCGCCAAACCGCTTGGGAATCCGCACGGTAAACAACCCGGCCTGGGCGATCTGCGCCACGGCCTCATACGGCAGTTGGCGGTCACGCTCACGTTGCGCAGCGCCGGCGGCAATCTGCGGCAGGATGCGGTCGGCGCGGGCGTTCAGTTCGGCCACCGTTACAACCGGCGGCGTGGGTACAGCAGACAACTTGCTCATGGCACTTCCTTGATTCAGGTCTAGATGGCGATTTTCCACAGGCGCGATTCATCAAACAGCCAGCCGGGGTTTTCCGGCTCCAGGGCCGGCACCACCAACTGCTTGCCGCTGCCTGGCAGGCGTGGCACCGCGCCCAGCAGGCGCCGGGTGTATTCGTGCTGGGGCGATTCAAACAACGTCTCGACGCTGGCGCTTTCCACCACCTGGCCGTGGCGCATCACCAACACTTCGTCGCTGACGTGGCGAATCACCCCCAGGTCGTGGGAGATAAACAGGTAGGCCAGGCCCAGCGAGGCTTGCAGGTCGGCCAGCAGATCCAGGACCTGGGCCTGCACCGACACGTCCAGCGCCGACACCGGCTCGTCGCAGATAATCACTTTGGGGTTGCTGGCAATCGCCCGGGCAATCGCCACGCGCTGGCGCTGCCCGCCCGACAGTTGCAACGGTCGGCGCTCGGCCAATTGCGGCGCCAGGCGTACCTGGTCGAGCAACTGTGTCACGCGGGCCGCCTGTTGCTCGGCGTCGATACCGGCAACGTCCAGCGCATCACTGAGGATCTGCCCCACCGTCCAGCGCGGGTCGAACGAACTCAGCGGGTCCTGATAGATCACGCTGATATCCCGGCGATGCACGCGGCGGGTCTTTTCCTCGACCCGCTCGGTACCTGCCGCGGCCCATGGCTGGTCGAGAAAACGCACCTCACCGGCATCCGGTTGCAGCAAGCCGAGGGCGATGCGTGCCACGGTGGTTTTGCCGGAGCCGGATTCACCGACGATGCCCAGGGTGCGACCGGCGCGCAGCTCGAAGCTGACGTTATCCACCACCTGGCGCGACTGTTGATCGGGGCCGACATACCGCTTGCCCAGCCCGGAGGCCTTGAGCAACACCGGCGAATCCGCGCCCGGCCGTGGTTGCGCCACAGCGTTGCTGCGCTCCGGCGACAGGCGTGTGCCACGGGCATGTTCGGCGGGCACCGCATCCAGCAGCGAGCGGGTGTAGGCGTGGCGCGGGTTGAGCAGCACCTGATCCATCGGCCCCTGCTCCACCACTTCGCCGTGGCGCAGCACCAGCACCTCATCCGCCAATTGCGCGACCACTGCCAGGTCATGGCTGATGATCAGCAGCGAATCGCCACGGGCCTTGATCTGCTGCAACACCTGCAGAATCTGCGCCTGCACCGTGGCATCCAGCGCCGTGGTCGGTTCATCGGCGATGACCAGGCCGGGGTTCAATGCGAGTGCGCTGGCAATCAGCGCACGCTGGCGCAGGCCGCCGGAGAGTTGATCGGGGCGCTGGCGCGCACGCAGTTGCGGTTCGGGTACGCCCACCAGTTCCAGCAGTTCAATGACGCGTTCGCCACGGCTGCGACGGTCGCCCCAGCGATGGGTCTCCAGCACTTCGAGAATTTCCTTGCCCACCGGCCGCAACGGGTCGAGGGACACCAGTGCATCCTGCAACACGAAGCCGATGCCATTGCCACGCAAACGACGCCAGCCGCGTTCCGACAGGCTGAGCAAATCCACACCGTCATAGCTCAAGGTGCGCGCCGTAACCTTCGCGCCCGCACCCGCCAGGCCAATCAGGCTGCGGGCGGTGACGCTTTTACCGGAGCCGGATTCGCCCACCAGCGCCAGGGTCTTGCCAGGCTCCAGGGTGAAAGACAGATTGCGCACCACCGACTGCCCGGCAAACTCGATGGACAGCCCTTCAACGATCAAGCGTTTCTGGTCGCTCATGAAAGACGGCCCTCCAGGCGTTGTTGCAGGTAACGGCCAGTGACCGTGGTCGACAGCGTGGTCAATACGATGAACAGCCCGGGGAAGAACGTCAGCCACCAGGCGTTGGCGATGAAGTCGCGGCCCATGGACAACATGGTCCCCCACTCCGGTGCCGGCGGACGGGCGCCCAGGCCGAGAAAACTCAGGGCCGACGCCCAGACAATCGCCTGGCCCACGCCCATGGTCAGGGTCACGATCAACGGGCGCATGGCGTTCGGCAGCAACTGGCGCAGGATGATGCGCAGCGGCGGATGCCCGAGGGCCCGGGCGGCTTCGATATAGCCCGCGTTGCGCACCGCCAGCACCTGGCCACGGACCATCCGCGCATAACCCGGTGCACTGCCCAGCCCGGTGGCGACGATCAGCGGGCCGATGCCGCTGCCGAAAATCGCCACGAACAACAGCGCCAGGATCAGGCTCGGAAACGCAAACAGCACTTCCAGCAACCAACCCACGCCGCGGTCCATCCGCGCGCCGCCCAGCCCGCCCAACAGGCCAAGCACAATGGCGATTGTCATCGCAATCGCCGTGGCTGCCAGGCCGATGAACAACGACTGGCGGGTGCCATGGATCACCCGCGAAAAAATATCCCGCCCCGACTGATCGGTGCCGAACCAGTGGGCCAGGCTCGGCGAATGAAACGCATCGCGGGGCACGATGGCCAGCGGGTCGCTGTAGGCGAACAACTGCGGCACCAGCGCCGCGACGATCACCAGCAACAGAAAGGTAATCGCCAACAGCGGGCCGAGGCGCAGCGTGCGAGTGGTGCGCTGAATCCGCAGCGCGGGCAGCGGTGTTTCCAGGGTCAGGCCACTCATGCTGGAAGCTCCTGTTGGCGAGGGTCGACCCACAGGTACAGCAGGTCGACCAGAATATTGGCGAGCACGTAACCGGCGGCGACCACCAGGCTGATGCCGATGGTCAGCGGCAGGTCCTGGGCCTGCACCGCCTGGTACAACTGGCGGCCGAGGCCCTTGCGGGAAAAAATCACTTCGATCACCACGGCACCGCTGATCAGCGCGCCGATGGCCCAGCCCGACAGCGAGATGCCCGGCAACACGGCGTGGCGCAACGCGTGTTTGAAGCGCACGTTGAAGTCACTCAGGCCACGGGTGCGGGCGGTCAGGATGAAGGGTTGGTCGAGGGTCAAATCCAGGGATTCGCGGGTGACCTGGGCGATAAACCCGGCCAGCGGAATCGCCAGGGCGAACGACGGCAACACCAGGGTGCGCCAGCCATCACTGCCTGCCGGCGGGAACAGCCGCAGGCCGAACGCAAACACCGCCAGCAGCAGAATCCCCAGCCAGAAGTGCGGCAGCGCGGCGGCCAGGGTTTCGGCCAACGAGGCCAGGCTGGCAACCCAGCGTCGCCGGCCGGCGGTCAGCACCGTCAGCGCCAGCACCAGGACCCAGGCCAGGGCGAGCGAGGTCAGGGTCAGCTCCAGGGTCGGCCAGGATTGCTCGGCGAGCACTCGGGTCACCGGCAGGTGCTGGGAATAGGAAACCCCCAGGTCACCCTGCACCAGTCGCCCGAGGTACAACGCGTATTGCACCGCCAATGGTTTGTCGAGGCCGTACTCGCGGGTGGCTTCGGCGATGGTCTCGGGGGTGGGGTTGCCGCTCGGGCCGCCGAGGATCGCCTGCACCGGGTCGCCGGGCATCAGGCGCAAGGCAAAGAACGTCAGCGTGGCCACCGCCCAGAGCACCAGCACGCCGCCGGCAAGGCGCCACAGCGCACGTTTGCCGAGCCGGGCCAGGCGCTCGCGCCGTGGGTTGGCAAGTGATGTGTCGCTCATTTGTTCACCCATGCGTCATAGAGATAAGTCACCGCCAGCGACGGCTCCAGCCGCACGCCCTGGGTGGTCTTGTAGATACCCAGCCGCGTGCTTTGCGGGTAGGTGGTCAATTGCAGGTACTGGCTGGAAGCGATTTTCTGCGCCTGGTAATACAGCGCCCGGCGCTGCTCGCTGTCCTGGGTGGTGAGGGCTTGCCGGATCAGCGTGTCGAACGCCGGGTCACTGAAGCCTGCGGTGTTCTGGTGGTAACCACCGACACCCGCCGGGCTGATGAACTCACTGCCGAAGATGATCCGCAGCACGTCGGCGGTGTTGGTGTTCCAGTAGCCGAGGCGAATGTCGTAGTCCCAGTCGGCCTGGCGTTTGGTGGCCTGTACGTCACTCATCTGGTCGACGATCAGCTCGAAGCCGACCTGCCGGGTGGTGGCCTGCACCTGTTCCCACAAGGTGTATTCCGACGGTGGCGTGCGGTTGCCCATCACCACGTGAACTTGCAGGCGCTTGCCGTCCTTGGTGCGGTAGCCCTCGCTGTCGCGCTGGGTCCAGCCGGACTGGTCGAGTAACTGCGCAGCCCGGGCCGGGTCGTAATCCTGGGCGTGCTGGAACTCCGGGCTGTAGAAGCGCGTGGCTGGGCTCAGCGGCCCGCCGGCGCGGGGGAATTCGTTGAAGTACACGCTCTTCAACGCGCCCTCGATGTCGGAACTGCGCACAAAGGCTTCGCGCACTCGCACGTCATCGAACGGCGCACGGGTAATGTTCAGCGTGCCGTTGGTGGGGTTGCCGGGGCGTTGGGCGATCACCAGGGTCAGGTCCGGGTTGCGTCGAGCGGCCTCGTGGGATTCGGGGGGCAAGGCTTCGATCACGTCGACCTCGCCAGCCTGCAACGAGGCGAAGCGCACGGAAGGTTCCTGGATGAACTTCCAGACGATCCGGTCGAGCCAGGCCGGGCCCTGGTGCTTGGCGGTGGGTGGCGCCCAGTTGTAGTCGGGGTTGCGCACCAGCTCGACCTGGCTTTGCCGGTCCCAGCGCACGACCTTGAACGGGCCGCTGCCGACCGGGCTTTCGCAGTTCACATCGCGCGAGCGCAGCAGTGCGGTGGGGGACTCGATGCCGAGGAAGCCTTGGGCGAGGACTTCAAGAAAGGCCGCGTACGGCGTGGCCAGGTGCACCACTGCGGTGTATTCGTCGAGCACGTCGGTGCTGCGGTATTGGCGGATGTAGCCGCCTGCGGTGCTGGACTGGGTCTTGGGGTTGGCCATGTGGTCGAGGTTGGCCTTGACCGCCGCGGCGTTGAACGGGGTGCCGTCGGTGAAGTGCACGTCGTTGCGCAGGTGGAAGGTGTAGGTCAGGCCGTCGGGGGAGACTTCCCAGGTCTTGGCGAGCCAGGGGCCGATGCGGCCGTCGGCGTCCATCGAGACCAGGGAGTCGAGGTACTGCTGGGCGACGAACACCTGGGGCATGTCGCCGGCCACGTGGGGGTCGAGGCAGGTGGGTTCGCGGTCGGTGGCGTACACGAGGGTGCCGCCCTTTACCGGCTGGTCACTGCGTGTGACGGTGGAGCTGCCTTGGCCACAGCCCAGGAGCAGGCCGCAGAGTGTGGCGGTGCCGATAAGGAGCAACGGGCTGGATCGTCGCGGGTAAGGGGCGGGTTCTTGCATGATGGGTCAGGCCTAAAGTCCGGGAACTGGGTCATTGCACAAGGCATGCCGGGTTTTTGGGCCTGTAAACAGGGGGGATTGGAGGGTTGGGGGATTGCTGAAAACGACAATGTGTGTGGGAAGTGTTGGTCAGGCAACAGCTCGGCCTTGGGGGGGCGTGAGGTTTGAGTACATATCCGTTGCTGCGGTAACGGCCGCTATTGGTTCCGC
>NZ_JACAOM010000226.1:0-3033 GCF_013386245.1 Pseudomonas sp. 21615526
TGCGACCGCATCAGCGTGCTGCGCGACGGCGGCAATGTGGGCGTCACCGATGTGGCCGACAGCGATATCGACCGCTTGGTGGAAATGATGGTCGGGCGGCGCCTGGAGTGCAGTTTTCCGCCCAAGCCCACCGCCGCACGCGGGCCGCTGCTGCTGGAGGTCAAGGACATCCAGTTGGTGCGCAACGGCCCCCATAACCACTTTGAATTGCACAAGGGAGAGATTCTCGGCTTTGCCGGCCTGGTGGGTTCCGGGCGTACCGAATTGGCGCTGGGCATGATGGGCGCGCTGCCGTCGGTGAGCAAAGACGTGTGGCTGCGGGGTGAACAAATCACCCTCGACGACCCGGCCCAGGCCTTGGCCCATGGCATCGGCCTGCTGCCGGAAAGCCGCAAGACCGAAGGGCTGATCACCGATTTCAGCATTCGCGAAAACATCTCGCTCAACAACCTGCCCAAATACCAGAACGCCAGCGGCCTGATCGACAAGGACAAGGAATGCGCCAGCGTTGAAGCGCTGATGCGCCAGCTGTCGATCAAGGCCCCCAGCGGCGAGAGCCGGGTGTTCAACCTCAGCGGCGGCAACCAGCANNTCGACGAACCCACCCGTGGCATCGACGTCGGTGCCAAGGCACAGATCTACGCACTGATGCGCAGCCTCACCGAACAGGGGTACGCAATCATCATGATTTCCTCGGAACTGCCGGAAGTCATCGGCATGTGCGACCGCGTCGCGGTGTTCCACAAGGGCGCCATCGTCAAGGTACTGGAAGCGTCTGCCGTCAATCCTCAAGAGGTCATGCGCCATGCAACAGGGGGCTCAAGTGAATACGTCCATTAATGCCGTGGGGCCTGGCCGGCTGCGCCTGAACCTGGCGCGGCTGATCCGCTCACCGGCGTTCTATCCCTTTGTCGGGCTGCTGGTGGTGACGTTGGTGATGATCTTCGCCAGCGATAACTTCCTGACGGCCAACAACCTGTCGAACATCGCGCGCCAGGTGTCGATCAACGCGATTATCGCGGTGGGCATGACCTGCGTGATTCTTACCGGCGGCATCGATTTGTCGGTGGGGCCGGTGATGGCGTTGTCCGGCACCTTGACCGCCGGCTTGATGGTCGCAGGCTTGCCGCCGGGCCTGGCAATTGGCGCCGGGATGCTGGTCGGCGTGGCGTTCGGCATCGGCAATGGCCTGTTCGTCGCCTACCTGCACATGCCGCCGATCATCGTCACCCTGGCGACCATGGGCATCGCCCGTGGGTTCGGCCTGATGTACACCGACGGCTACCCGATTTCCGGTTTGCCGGAGTGGTTCGGCTTCTTTGGCCGCGAAAGCCTGTTCGGCATTTCGGTGCCGATCCTGATCATGTTGGTGACGTACCTGGCGGCCTATGTGCTGCTGCAACACACCCGCATCGGCCGCTATATCTACGCGATCGGCGGCAACGAGGAAGCGGTGCGCCTGTCCGGCGTGCGGGCGGCGCGCTTCAAATTGCTGGTGTATGGCATCAGCGGTTTGACCGCCGCGATTGCCGGGCTGGTGCTGACCTCACGCTTGATGAGCGGCCAGCCGAATGCCGGGGTGTCGTTCGAACTCGACGCGATTGCCGCGGTGGTCCTGGGCGGCGCCTCGATTGCCGGTGGGCGCGGGGTAATCGTCGGCACCTTGCTCGGCGCCATGCTGCTGGGGGTGTTGAACAACGGCTTGAACATGCTCGGGGTCTCGCCCTATGTCCAGAGCGTGATCAAGGGCGGGATCATTTTGCTGGCGATCTTTATCAGCCGTCAGCGCCACAAGTAAACCGGTTATCTCCACGCGGCCATGGTGGCCGCGATGGGTTCTCTCATGCTCAAGAAAGGTCCGCACATCATGGAAAAGCACAACCAAATGCAAGCCGTCGTCTGCCACGGCCCGAAAGACTACCGCCTGGAACGCATCAGCAAACCCCAGGCGCGGGTCAATGAACTGGTGATTCGCATCGCCGCCTGCGGCATTTGCGCTAGTGACTGCAAATGCCACTCGGGCGCCGCGATGTTCTGGGGCGGCGACAACCCGTGGGTCAAGGCCCCGGTGGTGCCGGGGCACGAGTTCTTTGGCTACGTGGTGGAAGCGGGCGAGGGCGCCGAGGAGCACTTTGAGGTGAAGGTCGGCGACAAGGTGATCGCCGAGCAGATCGTGCCATGTGGCAAGTGCCGCTTCTGCAAGTCCGGCAAGTACTGGATGTGCGAGGTGCACAACATCTTCGGCTTCCAGCGTGAAGTCGCCGAGGGTGGCATGGCCCAGTACATGCGTATTCCCAAGACTGCCATCGTGCACAAGATTCCGGAGTCGGTGTCCCTGGAAGATTCGGCGCTGATCGAGCCGATGTCCTGCGCGATTCACACCGTCAACCGCGGTGAGATCCAGCTGGATGACGTGCTGGTGATCGCCGGTGCCGGCACCCTGGGCCTGTGCATGGTGCAGGTGGCAGCGCTAAAAACGCCGAAGAAACTGGTGGTGATCGACATGGTCGACGAGCGCCTGGAACTGGCGAAGCAGTACGGTGCCGACGTGGTGATCAACCCGTCCCGGGATAACGCCCGGGAGATCATCAATAGCCTGACCGACAACTACGGCTGCGACGTGTACATCGAAACCACCGGCGTACCGGCGGGCGTTACCCAGGGCCTGGATCTGATTCGCAAGCTCGGCCGGTTTGTCGAGTTCAGCGTGTTTGGCGCCGAGACCAGCGCCGACTGGTCGATCATCGGCGACCGCAAGGAGCTGGACGTACGCGGTGCGCACCTGGGGCCGTATTGCTACCCGGTGGCCATCGACTTGTTCGAGCGTGGCCTGGTGACGTCCAAGGGCATCGTGACCCATGACTTCGGGCTGGACAGCTGGGCCGAAGCGTTTGAGCTGGCCAACTCGACCAAGTCGATCAAGGTGCTGCTGAAGCCGGTGGTCTGAGATGAACTACGTAATGGGTGTGGACATCGGCACGCAAAGCACCAAGGCGCTGCTGGTGGATGCGGACGGCCTGATCATCGCCCAGC
>NZ_JACAOM010000227.1:0-1521 GCF_013386245.1 Pseudomonas sp. 21615526
TTTAAAAGTGCGTAGGAACGCTCCTGAAATTCAGCTTAACAGGCTCCGGGAAACGGATGGCAAACAAAAAGCCCGAGGTTCCTGTGGGAAACCTCGGGCTTTTCAGACCTCGCCACTGACTCAACTGGGGCGACCGTGCAGCGTCATGCTGCGCTCGGCATTCATCTCACCCTGACGGTCGAAACCGAAGGTGTTCTGTGGCTGGCCGGTCAGTTCGGCTTTCTTCTGTTGGTATTCATCAAATGACAGGCCTCGACGGCTCAGGGCTTCAAGCGCCAGTTCCTTGCTCTCCTCGGCCGAATAGCCACGCAGTTCGGGCGACGAATGCGTCGCACAACCGGCAAGGACTGAGGTGACAAGCAATACGGAAATGGCGAGAAAACGGTTCATGGCGAAGGTCCTGCGAAACGGGCTGAAGTCAATGAGTACAGGCTACTCCCGCACCTGCACGGTGAAAAATCATCAGCCGTGATAGTCGCTATCAACCTTTGCGACACTTCTGATAGTCGCGCCATATATTCCATTTAGGTCTATAAATATGGAAATACGTTCATTTACGGAATAAACACAACCCTCTATAAATGGCCTCAACACTCACGCCACTGTTCGCCTGGCAACTGTTGCCCAGGCAACAGTCATTCAACAAAACACCAGGCAGACAACACCACCATTTTCCAACACCTGGCACAGAGGCCACGCCAGTCAAGGGCTGCACAGCTTGGTACAGCTCTTGCTCAAGCCCTGCTACTGCTCTTGCCCTGAGCCACTGTTGAAAAAGGAACTGTTGATGACCCGTCCACTGAATGTCGTTGCCCTCTCCGGCGGAACCTGGCGTCCGTCCCGCACCCTGGTGTTGACCCAGGCGGTGCTGGCCGAACTGGCCGATCAATTGCCGATCCAGGCCACCCTGATCGAACTGGGCGACATTGCCCGGCCGCTGGGCGGCGCACTGTCCCGCCAGGAATTGCCCGCCGACGTCGAAGCGCAACTGCAGGCCATCGAACAGGCCGACTTGCTGATCGTTGCCGCGCCGGTGTATCGCGGCTCCTACCCCGGCCTGCTCAAGCACCTGTTCGACCTGGTCGACCTCAACGCCCTGATCAACACCCCGGTGTTGCTGGCGGCCACCGGCGGCAGCGAACGCCACGCCCTGGTACTCGATCACCAGTTGCGCCCGCTGTTCAGTTTTTTCCAGGCCCTGACCTTGCCCATTGGCGTGTACGCCACCGAGGCCGATTTCACCGATTACCACATAACCAGTGAGCCCTTGAAGGCCCGCATTCGCCTTGCTGCAGAACGCGCCGCGCCGTTGTTTGCCGCGCATCCCACCTCTCTGCTGAAAATCGCTTAAGGATTTGTCATGGATGTTTTCTGGTTTCTGCCTACACACGGTGACGGCCACTACCTGGGCACCACCCAGGGCGCTCGCCCGGTCACCCTCAACTATTTGAAACAAGTCGCCCAGGCCGCCGACAACCTCGGCTACCACGGCGTGCTGATTCCCACCGGCCGCTCCTGCGA
>NZ_JACAOM010000228.1:0-1031 GCF_013386245.1 Pseudomonas sp. 21615526
TCCCACATTGATCGAGTTTTACCCCGCCATTATGTGGACGGCTCCAAGAGTTGTGCCCCAGGCCCGCGCTCACCCAGCACGTCGTCGTGATTGCGCAACGGGCACGCCTCCAGCGACAGGCACCCGCAGCCAATACAGCCGTTGAGTTTATCCCGCAGCAACATCAGTTTTTCGATGCGCTGGTCCAGGTCCTCACGCCATAGCGCAGACAGGCGCTCCCAATCGGCAGCGTTGGGCGTGCGGCCATCGGGCAAGGTTTGCAGCGCGTCATGGATCGTCGCCAGGGGAATGCCCAAACGCTGGGCAATCTTGATCACCACCACCCGGCGCAACACATCCCGCGGATAGCGCCGCTGGTTGCCGGCGTTGCGGTGGCTCTTGATCAATCCCTTGGTTTCATAAAAGTGCAGCGCGGTAACCGCCACGCCACTGCGGGCTGCCAGTTGGCCGACGGTGAGTTCTTTGGTGACCATGAAAAAGCCCTTGACCTTGACTTAACTAGAGGTTTTACCCTGCGTGGCATCGAATCGCAAGATTGTGCCTACAGTGAGAGGGGAATGTTCATGCAGGTATTAGAGAAGAGTCTGAGTTTTACCCAGATGGTCGAATTCCACATCGAGCCTCAGCAGCAATCCGCGTTGGTAGCGGCCCTGTCATCCCAGAGCGAGCGCCTGGCCCAGGGCCATGGCGGCTTTATCAATGCCAGCGTGCAGGTCAGCGATGATGGACGCCGGGTGCTCAGCTACCTGCAATGGCGCTCCCGCGAGGAGGGGGAAGCGGCCTTCAAGTGTTTTGAGCACGGTGAGGAAGATTTCTGGACGCTGATCCGCGCCCACCAGGCCACGGCAGTGACCTTCGGTTCGTTCCAGGTGCTGCGCAGCATCGAACGCAGCCATGACAACGCTCTGCACTGCCGCCTAAATTGACAGGTGCAGCATGCGCTCGCCCTGTACGTTTTCGCCGGGGCGTCGCTTGTTCACCGCCAGCTCGCCGATCTTGATCAAACGGGTACGGGTCACGTTGCGGCTCAG
>NZ_JACAOM010000025.1:0-38753 GCF_013386245.1 Pseudomonas sp. 21615526
ACTGCTGCGCGCGGTGCTGGTGACCCTGGCCGACGGCAGTCAGCGGCTGCTGCTGGTGGTCCATCACCTGGCGGTGGACGGCGTGTCGTGGCGCATCCTGTTCGAAGACCTGCAAACCGCCTACGAGCAACTGCAGCAGGGTCGCGTCGTGGCATTGCCGGCCAAGACTTCGTCGGTCAAGGCCTGGGGCGAGCGGCTGGCTCGCTTTGCCCGGGAGGAGGCGCTGGAGCAATTGCCTTTCTGGCAAATGCAGTTGCGCGATGTTCAAGCCCAATTGCCCTCGGACCATTCCGGTGGTCGGCAAACCAACCAGGACGGCCTCACGGTGTACAGCCGTCTGGACTCGGTGCAGACCCGCCGCCTGTTGCAGGACGCCCCGGCGGCCTATCGCACGCAAATCAACGACTTGCTGCTGACGGCACTGGCGCGGGTGATTTGCCGCTGGACCGGCCAGGCGAGCACCTTGATCCAATTGGAAGGCCATGGCCGTGAGGACCTGTTTGATGAAGTTGACCTGACCCGCAGCGTCGGCTGGTTCACCAGTGCTTTCCCGGTCAAGCTGACCCCGGCCGGTGACCCGGCGGGTTCGCTGAAAAACATCAAGGAGCAACTGCGCGCAATCCCCGATAAAGGCCTGGGTTTTGGTGTGTTGTCTACCTTTGCCGAGACAGAGACGCGGGAGGCGATGGCGCAGTTGCCTGCACCGCAGATCACCTTCAATTACCTGGGCCAGTTCGACAGCAGTTTTGACGATGGCGATGTACCGCTCTGGGCACCTTGCGACGAAGCCCGTGGGCCGGAGCAAAACGCAGAGGCGCCGTTGGCCAACGGCCTGATCCTCAATGGCCAGGTGTTCGCCGGCGAGCTCAGCCTGGGTTGGGCCTTCAGTGCCCAACGTTTCGACGAGTCGACCATCCAGCACCTGGCCGATGACTACGCCCGTGAGTTGGCTGGCCTGGTCGAGCATTGCTGCCTGCCGGGCGCCGGAGCGGTGACGCCGTCGGACTTCCCGCTGGCGACCCTGAGCCAATCCGCGCTGGACGGCTTGCCCATGACGGCACACAGCATCGAAGACATTTACCCGTTGTCACCGATGCAGCAAGGCATGCTGTTCCACACGCTATATGAACAGGCCTCTGGCGATTACATCAACCAGATGTGCCTGGACGTCGAAGGACTGGACCCGGACAAGTTCCGCCAGGCCTGGCAAGCCACCCTGGATGCCCATGACATCCTGCGCACCGGCTTCGTGTGGTTGGCTGAACAGGATCAGCCGTTGCAGATCGTGCGCAAGCAAGTGACCCTGCCTTACGCGCTGCACGACTGGCGCGGGCGTACCGGGCAGGCGCAGGCCTTGCGCCAACTGGCCGAGGCCGAACAAGCCAGGGGCTTCGAGCTTCAAGAGGCACCGTTGCTCAGGTTGACCCTGGTGGCGCTGGATGATCGTCACCATCACCTGATCCTGACTCATCACCATATCCTGATGGATGGGTGGAGCCACTCGCAGATGCTCGGTGAGGTGCTGCAACGCTACAGTGGTCATAACCCGCCGGTATCGACCGGGCGTTATCGTGATTACATTGCCTGGCTGCAAGGTCAGGACCAAACGCTCCGGGAAGCGTTCTGGAAGCAGCAGCTGGCCTCGCTGCAAACACCGACGCGCCTGGCCCAGGCGGTCGTTGCGCCACGTGTCCTGGGTACAGGCTATGCCAGCCACTTCGAGGTACTGGATGCGACTCAGGCGCGCCTTCTGAACGAGTTTGCCCGCCAGCAGAAAGTCACCCTCAATACCTTGCTGCAAGCCGCCTGGCTCCTGCTTTTGCAGCGTTATACCGGGCAGTCGACGGTGTGCTTTGGTGCCACCGTGGCTGGGCGTCCGGCCGATCTGAAGGGGGTCGAGCAGCAGATCGGGTTGTTCATCAATACCTTGCCAGTGGTTGCCAGCCCGCTCGCCGGGCAGAGCGTCAGTCATTGGTTGCAGGCGGTCCAGGCGCAAAACCTGGGGCTGCGTGAGCATGAACACACGCCGCTGTTCGAGATTCAGCGCTGGGCCGAACACGGTTCCGAGTCGTTGTTTGACACACTGTTGGTGTTCGAGAACTTCCCGATCGCCGAAGCGCTGGCCCAGGGCAGCGACAATGGCCTGGTGTTTGGCGCCGTTGCAGCCCATGAGCAGAGCAATTATCCGCTGACATTGTTGGTCAATGCCGGGCAGACGTTGGCCCTGCACTATCACTATGACTGCAGCGTGTTTGGTGCAGAGGCGATGGCAGGTATCGCTGGTCACCTCAACCGGTTGCTGGTCGAGTTGACGACTTCAAGTGAGCGGGTACTGGCTGATGTGGTGATGCTCGGTGGCGACGAACGTCAACTGATTGAACAGACCTGGAACGCCAATGGCCTGGACTTCCCGCGTGAGCGGTGCATCCATCAACAGATTCAGGACCAGGTGCAGCGTACGCCCGACGCCCTGGCGGTTATCTGGGGTGATGAGCAACTCACCTACCGCCAGTTGAACGGCCGGGCGAATGCCCTGGCGCGCAAGCTGGTGGCGCTGGGTGTTGGCCCTGAAGTGCGGGTTGGCGTGGCCATGCCGCGCAGTGCGCAGATGGTCGTGGCATTGCTCGCGGTACTCAAAGCGGGCGGCGCGTATGTGCCGCTGGACCCGGATTACCCGGCCGAGCGCGTGGCGTACATGCTCAAGGACAGCCAGGCTCGAGTGTTGCTGACGCAATCTGATGTGCTGGCGGCGGTGGAGGTGACTGCATCCATCGAAGTACTGCTGGCTGAGACTCAGGACACCGATGATCAGGACCCGGCCGTTGTGGTCAGTGCGAATAACCTGGCCTATGTGATCTACACCTCCGGCTCCACCGGCCTGCCCAAGGGCGTGGCCATTACTCACCGCAACGTGGCGGCGCTGACCCAGTGGTCGCAGCAGGTTTACAGCCCTGAAGACATTCAAGGGGTGTTGGCCTCCACGTCGATCTGCTTCGACTTGTCGGTGTGGGAGCTGTTTGTGACCCTGGCTGGCGGCGGCTTTATCGTCGGTGCCCGCAATGCCCTGGAGCTGCCGGAGCTGGCGGCCCGAGACCGGGTACGCCTGGTCAACAGCGTGCCTTCGGCGATGGGAGCCTTGCAGCGTGCCGGGCAAATCCCGCAAAGCGTGCGCATCATCAATCTGGCGGGCGAACCGCTGAAGCAGTCGTTGGTGGATGCGCTGTATGGCCGTGGGCATGTGCAGCATGTCTACGACCTGTATGGCCCGTCGGAAGACACCACTTACTCCACCTGGACCCGCCGCGAAGCCGGCGGCCAGGCCAATATCGGCAGGCCGTTGGCCAACACCGCCAGCTACCTGCTCGACGCCGAGTTGCACTCGGTGCCCGTCGGCGTGGCGGCGGAGCTTTACCTGGCCGGTGAGGGCATCACTCGTGGCTATCTACTGCGTCCGGGGCTGACCGCCGAGAAGTTTGTGCCGAACCCGTTCTCGACCACCGGCGAGCGCTTGTACCGCACTGGTGACCTGACCCGTTATCGCCCGGAGGGGGTGATCGAGTACGTCGGGCGCATCGACCATCAAGTGAAAATCCGCGGTTTCCGGATTGAAATGGGCGAAATCGAAGCTCAATTGATGGCCCAGGGCTCGGTACGCGAGGCCGTGGTGCTGGCGGTGGAAGGTGTGAGTGGCTTGCAACTGGTGGGTTATGTAGTGCCCGACCAGCCAGGCCTTATCGACGCCGACGCGCAAGCAGACTTGCAAGACGACCTCAAGCGCCGCCTGCATGAAGTGTTGCCTGCCTACATGGTGCCGGCGCAGTTGCTGGTGCTTGAATACCTGCCGCTGACCCCCAACGGCAAGCTTGATCGCAAGGCCTTGCCGGCCCCTGGCGCGGTACAGCGTCGCGACCAGTACACACCACCGCAGACCGACACCGAGCAGCAATTGGCGCAAATCTGGAGTGAGGTACTTAACGTCGAGCGGGTCGGCCTGGAGGATGACTTCTTTGCCTTGGGCGGGCATTCGTTGCTGGCCACCCAACTCATCGTGCGTATCCGTGAGCGAATGGACCTGCAAGTGCAGCTCAAGACGCTGTTCGCTGCCAGCACCTTGCGCACCTTCAGTGCCGAAGTGGCGCAGTTGGGATCGGCCAGTGAACCGCTGATGGATGAATTGGCTAAATCTTTGGAGGCCCTCAAACGTTTAACAGGGGATGAGCTTGAAAAGCTAATTTCAGAGTGAAGGGGATAGGTGTGAAAGAGTTGATCGGAGCAGTGGGCGAGCTTTCGCCAAAGGAACGCAAAGCCTTGGCGGTGCTGCTTAAACACAAGGGCATCAATCTCTTCAGTGTCGCGCCTGTTTTCAAGAGAAACGCCAGTGAACCGTTGTTGCTGTCCTACGCTCAGGAGCGGCAGTGGTTCTTGTGGCAGATGGATCCGCACAGTACGGCTTACCACATCTCCAGTGCCCTGAGTTTGCGTGGGACGCTGGACGTGGCAGCCTTGGAGCGCAGCTTTTCGACGCTGATCGAGCGTCATGAATCGCTGCGTACCCATTTTGTCCAGGACGGTTCACAGCGGCTGCAGGTCATCAGCCCGGCAGCGGGCGCCAGCATCGACTTGCACACCCTGGCATCGGCGCACGCGCAACAGCGTGACGCTCAGATCAAGGCGTTCGTGGAGGATGAAACCCGACAGTTGTTCGATTTGCAGCAAGGCCCGTTATTGCGGGTCAAGCTGCTGCGAGTCAGTGCCGATGAGCATGTATTGGTGCTCACTCAGCACCATATTGTTTCCGATGGCTGGTCGATGCAGGTGATGGTCGACGAGCTGGTGCAGTGCTATGCCGCCTACAGCGAGGGACGTTCGGTCGAGTTGGCGCCGTTGCCGGTGCAGTACGCCGACTATGGGCTGTGGCAGCGCCAGTGGATGGAGGCGGGAGAACTGGAGCGCCAGTTGGGCTACTGGACCGAACGCCTCGGTGGCGAGCAGCCGGTACTGGAATTGCCGTTCGATCATCCGCGTCCCGCCGAGCAGAGCTTTCGCGGCAACACCCACACCCTCAACCTGGGCGCGGAACTGGTTGCCGGCCTCAAGCGGCTGGCCCAGCGCGAAAACGTCACCCCGTTCATGTTGTTGCTGGCCTCGTTCCAGGTGCTGTTGTACCGCTACAGCGGCCAGGGCGATATTCGGGTCGGGGTGCCGGTGGCCAACCGGAACCGTGCCGAAACCGAACGGTTGATCGGATTCTTCGTCAACACGCAGATTCACAAGGCCGACGTCGACGGGCGCACGTCCTTCCGCGAGTTCCTGCAACAGGTCAAGCAAAATGCCGTGGGCGCGCAGGCGCATCAGGACCTGCCGTTCGAACAACTGGTGGAAGCCCTGCGGCCCGAGCGGACGTTGAGCCATAACCCTTTGTTCCAGGTGATGTTCAACCACCAAAGTGAAGACACTCGCGGGCGGGTCGAGGTGACAGGCCAGGCCTCGCGCCTGGAGATCGAACGCCTGAGCTGGGAAACCCATACCTCGCAGTTCGACCTGACCCTCAATACGGTTGAACACAGCGAGGGCCTGTCGGCGCAATTGACCTATGCCACTGACCTGTTCGAGCCGGCCACAGTCGAGCGCATGGCGGGGCACTGGCAGGCTCTGTTGCAAGGGATTGTCGCCCAGCCTTCCCGGGCGATTGCCGAGTTGCAGATGCTCGACACGGTGCAGTTGCGCACGCTGCTACAGGACTGGAATGCCACCAAAGCCGCTTACCCGTTGGACCAAAGCGTACAGGCGCTGATTCAGGCCCAGGTGGACGCTACGCCGCAGGCCATCGCCCTGGTGTTTGCCGGCCGGCAACTGACCTATCGCCAGTTGGATACGCTGGCCAACCAATGGGCGCACAGGTTGATCGAAGCCGGTGTCGGCCCGGACGTGCTGGTGGGTGTGGCGGTCGAGCGCAGTATCGAGATGGTGGTCGGGTTGCTGGCGGTGCTCAAGGCCGGCGGTGCTTATGTTCCGCTGGACCCGGACTATCCCGAGGAGCGCCTGGCCTACATGATCGAGGACAGTGGCATTGGTTTGCTGCTGACCCAGCAGGCGCTGCGGGAGCGCTTGCCGATCCCGGCGCAGGTGGTTTGCCTGCTGCTGGATCAACCGCTGGCCGGGTACGCTTCGACCTGCCCGCCGATCAGTGTGCAGCCGGAAAACCTGGCGTATGTGATTTACACCTCCGGTTCCACCGGCAAGCCCAAGGGCGCCGGCAATCGTCACTCGGCGCTGACCAACCGCCTGTGCTGGATGCAGCAGGCATATGGCTTGAGTGAAGTGGACACGGTGTTGCAGAAAACCCCCTTCAGCTTCGACGTGTCGGTGTGGGAGTTCTTCTGGCCGTTGATGACGGGCGCGCGCCTGGTGGTTGCAGCACCCGGCATTCACCGCGAGCCGGCAAAGCTGATTGAACTGATCAACCGTGAGCACGTCACCACCCTGCATTTTGTACCGTCGATGCTGCAAGCGTTTGTCGCCGATGTAGCGGTCAACAGTTGCACCGGCTTGCAGCGCATTATCTGCAGCGGCGAGGCCTTGCCGGTGGACGCGCAGCAGCAAGTGTTCGCCAAGCTGCCTCAAGCCCGGCTTTACAACCTGTACGGCCCGACCGAGGCTGCTATCGATGTCACCCACTGGACCTGCCGTGAAGAGGGGCGCGACAGCGTGCCCATCGGCCAGCCCATTGCCAACCTGGGGACCTACATTCTTGATGCGGGCCTGGGGCCGGTAGCTGTCGGGGTGGTGGGTGAGTTGTACCTCGGCGGTGAAGGACTGGCGCGGGGTTATCACCGTCGCCCGGCGCTGACCGCCGAACGTTTTGTCGCCAGCCCGTTTGGCGGCGGCCAGAGGCTGTACCGCACTGGCGACCTGGCGCGTTACCGGGCAGACGGCGTGATCGAATACGTCGGGCGTATTGACCATCAAGTGAAGATCCGCGGCCTGCGGATCGAGTTGGGGGAAATCGAAGCACGCCTGATGGAGCAGGACGCGGTGCGCGAAGCGGTAGTGCTGGCGGTGGACGGCGCGAGCGGCCTGCAACTGGTGGGCTATGTGGTACCTGCCCAAGGCGATGTGGCCGAAGCGTCGCTGCGCGAAATGCTCAAGGCCCGTTTGCGCGAAGTGCTGCCGGACTACATGGTGCCGGTGCACCTGTTGTTCCTCGAGCAACTGCCCCTGAGCCCCAACGGCAAACTGGAGCGCAAGGCGTTGCCGAAGCCGGACGTACGCCAGGCTCAACAAAACTTCATTGCGCCGCAAAGCCCGCTGGAGCAGCAGATTGCCGCGATCTGGCAAGACGTGCTCAAGCTTGAGCGGGTCGGTTTGTCGGATAACTTTTTCGAGCTGGGTGGCGACTCGATCATTTCGATCCAGGTGGTGGGGCGTGCCCGCCAGGCCGGGATTTTCTTCACACCCAAGGAGCTGTTCCAGCACCAGACCGTACAGGGGCTGGCTGGCGTCGCGCGCATCGATGCCGCCGGGCTTGAAGTCGAGCAAGGCGCAGTAACGGGCAACCTGCCATTGTTGCCGATTCATCAGGGATTCTTTGAAGAACCCATCGCCGAGCGTCATCACTGGAACCAGTCGGTGCTGCTCAAGCCGACTCAGGTTATCGAGGCTGCACTGCTGGAGCAGGCGTTGCGTGCGCTGCTGGTGCATCACGATTCGCTGCGCCTGGTGTTCAGCCAGGGCGAAGAGGGCTGGGCCGCAACTTATCGCAGTGTCGAGGCCCTGTTGCAGGGCCGGAACGTGTTGCAGGAGGTTCAGCTGCGCGATACGCAAGCGTTGCAGGCGTTTGGCGAGCAACTCCAGCAGAGTCTCGACCTGCTGAACGGGCCGCTGCTGCGGGTGGCGCTGGTCGCGTTGGCGGATGGTTCGCAGCGGGTGTTGCTGGTGCTTCACCATCTGGTGGTGGACGGTGTTTCCTGGCGCATTCTGTTTGACGACTTGCAACTTGCCTATCGCCAGGTGGCGAGCGGGCAGGCGCTCAAGCTGGCGCCCAAGACTCATTCTGTGCGGGCCTGGGCCGAGCACCTGCAGGCTTATGCGCAGCGCCCCGAGGCGCAAGCCGAAGTGCAGTACTGGCAGCAGCAGTTGCAGGATGCCCGCCCGGACTTGCCGGTGGATCATCCAGGGGGTGGCCTGCAAAACAAACATGGCCTCACGGTCCATTCGCAGTTGAGCAAGGAACTGACGCAGTTGCTGCTGCAGGAAGCGCCCGCGGCTTATCGGACGCAGGTCAATGACCTGTTGCTGACTGCGCTGGCCCGAGTCATGGTGCGCTGGACCGGCCACGACCAGGCGCTGATTCAACTTGAAGGGCATGGCCGTGAAGATCTGTTTGCCAGCATCGACCTGACCCGCACGGTCGGTTGGTTCACCAGCCTGTTTGCGGTGAAACTCACGCCGGCAGCGGGTATTGGTGAGTCAATCAAGCAGGTCAAGGAACAACTGCGAGGCGTTCCCCAGCGGGGCATCGGCTTTGGGGTGCTGCGCTACATGGGCAGCCCCGTGCACCGCAAGGTACTGGGGCAGTTGCCCGCGCCGCGTGTGACCTTCAACTACCTGGGGCAGTTTGACGGCAGTTTTGATGTGGATGCCGGTGCGCTGTTTGTGCCTTCCGGCGAATCCATCGGCCTGGAACAAAGCCCGCAAGCGCCGCTGGGCAACTGGTTGACCATCAATGGTCAGGTGTACGGCGGTCAATTGAGCCTGAACTGGGTGTTCAGTCGGGAGATGTTCAATGAGGCGACGATCGAGCATCTGGCACAGGCGTACATCGCCGAACTCCAGGCGCTGGTCGAACATTGCAGCCAGTCGCAAAACCTGGGCGCGACGCCCTCGGACTTTGCCCTCTGCACCTTGACCCAGCAACAACTGGACAGCCTGCCCGTGCCGTTGGAGCAGGTCGAAGACCTCTATCCGTTGGCACCGACGCAGCAAGGCATGCTGTTCCATACGCTGGACCCGTCGGCGGCGCACCTTTATATCAACCAGACTTGTGTGCCTGTCGAGGGGCTGGACGTACCGGCGTTTATCGCCGCCTGGGATCAGGTGGTCGCTCGCCATGAGATTCTGCGCACCGGCTTCTGGTCGTCCAGCGACCTGCGCGAACCGCTGCAGGTGGTGTACAAGACCGCCCAGGTCTCGGTGCAAATCGTCGATTGGCGCGATCGCCAGGTTGATGCTGACGCCTTGCAAGCCTTGGCGCAGGACGATTGCGCCAAGGGCTTTGACATGTTGGCGGCCCCTCTGACGCGCCTGACCCTGGTGCACCTGGATGAACACCGCCACCAACTGATCTGGACCAGCCACCATATCCTGATGGATGGCTGGAGCAACTCGCGCTTGATGGGTGAAGTCTTCGAGGTGTACGCCGGCCGCGCCTTGCCTGCGCGCAAAGGGCATTACCGCGATTACATCGCCTGGCTGCGCCAGCAGTCCCCGGACACGGCGTCGCTGTTCTGGAAGCCGCAACTGCAAGCCCTTGAAGGCCCCACCAGCCTGGCGGCGAGTATTCATCCCCAGCCCGAGCCTGGCTTGGAAGGGCACGCGGCGCTGTACCTGAACTGGGATGTCAGCCAGACCCGGCGCCTGCGCGAATTTGCCCAGCACTGGCGTATCACCCCGAATACCTTGATCCAGGCGGTGTGGTTGTTGCTGTTGCAGCGCTATACCGGGCAAGCCAGTGTGTGCTTCGGCGCCACTGTGGCCGGACGTCCGGCCAGCCTGCCGGGTGCCGACGAAATGCTCGGGTTGTTCATCAATACATTGCCGATCGTCCAGCAACCGGATCCGGCCAAGGCGCTGTGCCAGTGGCTGCTTGAATTGCAGGCGCTCAACCTGGAAGTGCGCGACTACGAACACGCAGCATTGGCCGATATCCAGCGCTGGTCGGGGCAGGGCGGCACGCCGTTGTTTGACAGCATTATTGTGTTCGAAAACTACCCGGTGGATGAGCGCCTGGCCGAGGTCGGCAATCAACAACTGCAGTTTGGCCAGGTCAGTACCCGGGATGTGACCAACTACGCGATGGACCTGGCGATCAACCTGGGCCAGACCCTGAAGATCGAGTTCCTGTATTTGCGCAACGCGTTCACCGAACAGGCGTGCGACCAGGTTCGACGCAGTTTCGAGACGCTGTTGTTGGCCATGCTCGATTCGCCTCAGGCCCGGGTGGGCAGCTTGCCGACTCTGGCGTGCGACGAATACGCCGGCTTGCTCGCCGCGAACCCGCTGCGCCAGGTGCCGGCCACGCAACCCTTGTTGCCGCAATTGATCCGGCAACAGGCCCAGGCGCGAACCGAGGCCGTGGCGCTGGTGTGTGACGGCGTGCAACTGACCTATGGGCAATTGGAGCAACGTGCCAATCGCCTGGCCCATTACCTGATCGGCCTGGGCGTGGGCCCGGAGGTGTGCGTCGGAGTCGCCCTGCAGCGCAGCGTCGAGGTGATTGTCGCGTTCTACGCGGTCATGAAGGCGGGTGGAGCCTACGTGGCGCTGGACATCGATTACCCTCGGGAGCGCCTGGACTGGATCGTCAAGGATGCGAATGTCTCGGTGTTGTTGACCCACAGTGGCGTCAGCGAAGGCTTTGGGGCGTTGGACGCGACCACCCGGGTGTTGCTGGACCGCGTGTATCTGGACAGTTTCCCGGATGCATGCCCGCCATCGCGCCTGCAACCGGATAACCTCGCCTACCTGATCTACACCTCAGGGTCCACGGGGCAACCCAAGGGCGTGGCGGTGAGTCACGGTCCCATTGGCATGCACTGCGCCGCGATTGCCGAACGCTACGAAATGGATGGGGCGACGCGCGAACTGTTGTTCATGTCGTTCGCCTTCGACGGCGCCCAGGAGCGCTGGCTGTCGACCCTGCGCAGTGGCGGGTGCCTGGTGATTCGCGACAATAACCTGTGGACCCCGCAGGAAACCTGGCAGGCGCTGCACGAGCAGCGCATCAGTATTGCCTGTTTCCCGCCGGCGTATCTGCAGCAACTGGCGGAGTATGCCGAAGGCCGGGAAGCCCCGCCGGTGCAGGTCTACTGCTTTGGTGGCGATGCCGTGGCGCAGGCCAGTTTCGAACTGGTCAAGCGCACCCTCAAGCCGCGCTATTTGACCAACGGTTATGGCCCAACGGAAACGGTGGTCACGCCCCTGTTGTGGAAAGCCGCCGCAAGCGAAACCTGTGACGCGGTGTATGCGCCGATCGGAAGTCGAGTGGGCGAACGCAGCCTCTATGTGTTGGATGCATGCCTCAACCCCGTACCGCAGGGTGTTGCCGGTGAGTTGTACATCGGTGGTGAGGGGCTGGCACGCGGGTATCGCCAGCGTCCGGGAATGACTGCCGAGCGTTTTGTCGCGGACCCGTTTTCCACGGACGGCGGGCGGCTCTACCGCACTGGCGACCTGGTGCGTCAGCGGGCGGACGGGGTGTTCGATTACCTCGGACGCCTGGATCATCAAGTGAAGATCCGTGGCTTCCGCATTGAACTTGGCGAAATCGAATCAAGGCTGCGTGACATGGCCGAGGTGCGTGATGCGGTCGTGGTCGCACGTGACACCAGCGCCGGCAAGCAGTTGATCGGGTACGTGGTTGCCGATGAGCATCCGGCGCTTGCCGAGCGTTTGCGCCAGGACTTGCAGGCGCAACTGCCCGACTACATGGTGCCGTCGCAGATTCTGGTGGTGCCAGCGTTTCCCGTCAGCCCCAATGGCAAGCTGGATCGCAAGGCATTGCCAGACCCCGAATTCAAGGGGCGCCATTACGTTGCGCCACGCACCCCGGTCGAACAGGCGCTGGCCGCGATCTGGCAGGAGGTCCTGGAGGTCGAGCAGGTGGGTGTCACCGACAATTTCTTCGAGCTGGGCGGCGATTCGCTGCGCGTGCTCAAGGTGCTGGGCAAGGTGCGCGGCAACACGCAGCTTGGATTGGACCTGAAATTGCGCGACATGATGAGCAAGCCGACCATCGCCCAGCTCAGTGGCCATGAAGAGGTCGAAGCTCCGCTTGATCCGCTGTTGCTGCTCAACAGTAACGTGGCGAACCGCCGTCCACTGTTCTGCCTGCATGCCGGTTTCGGCACCGTATTTGACTATGAGCCACTGGCACGCCTGCTGGAAGGCGAGTGCAGCGTCTATGGGGTGCAGTGCCGCATGCTGCTGGACCGCCAATGGCAGGATGAATCATTGCCGGCGATGGCGATCGATTACGCTCAGTACATTCGCCAGAAGCAGGCCTACGGGCCGTATCGTTTACTGGGATGGTCACTCGGTGGACCCTTGGCGCTGCTGGTGGCCAAAGAGCTTCAGGAGCAAGGCGAGGCGGTGGAATTTGTCGGGCTGGTAGACAGCTACATGCCCACCTCGACGCCCGCTACCTCGGATTGGCGCGATGACCTGCAGGATTTCCTCACCGCCACCCTGGGCCAGACCTGGCCGCAGGCATTGCCGGTCACCCTGCAGCCAGCGGCCGTGGAAATGATCATCAATAGCTTGCAAGCCGGTCAACGGGCGGGGGGGCGTTATGGCCAACTGGAGGCGACCGACCTGGCACAGGCGTTTATGGTCGGCATGCAACTCAAGGCCCTGGCGCAGGCGTTCAGCGTCTTGCCGTGGGTGGCAGTCGACACGTGCTGCTGGTGGGGTAACGGCGTAGGCACGCTGGAGCGCCAAGCCTTCGAGCGGCTGCTGCCACAACTCACCGGCGCCGAGCAGATCGATGCCGGCCACTACGACCTGCTGCGTAACCCTCTGTTGTTGCAGCGCCTGGCGGGCCTGCTGCACAGCGCCGAGCTGATTGCCGATTGACCCTGGCGCCGGCCCCGGGGACGGGGCCGGCGTCGTACCTCACTACTTTCCAAGGAAAACATGATGCCCTTGCACCCCGACCTGGCTGCGTTTCTGGAGCTTGTGGAAATGGGCCGTTGGAGCGGAAAAAGCCAACCCCTGCATGAATTATCCGTGGCGCAGGCCCGTAGCGAATTCGAAAATACCTCGCTGATCCTCGATCCCAGCCCACCTGACGCTATTGAAGTGCAGCCGTTGACCTTTACCGGCGCCGACGGCAATCCGCTGCCGGCCCGCCTGTATCGCAAGCCTGGACGCGGCCACGCAGCGCAGCCGGTGATTTTGTACTTCCACGGCGGCGGCTATGTGGTCGGTAGCCTGGATTCACACGATTCGGTGTGCCGACGCCTGGCAGGTACCAGTGACTATGCGGTGCTGGCCCCGGCCTACCGCCTGGCGCCCGAGGCGCCGTTCCCGGCGGCGGTGGATGATGCACTGGCGGCAGCCAACTGGTTGGTCGAACAGGCACCTCAGTTGCAACTCGATGCCGGCCAAGTGGTCGTCAGCGGTGACAGTGTCGGCGCCACGCTGGCGATGATTGTCGCCATGACCGCCGTGCAGGCCCCCCAGCGGCTGGCCTTGCGGCCTGCGGCGCAATTGCTGTTTTATCCGGTCACCGATATCACGCGGCTGCGCGATTCCCACCGCGCTTATGCAGAGGGTTACCTGCTGGAAACCAGGACACTGGAGTGGTTCTACCAGCACTACATGGGCGCTGCCGGTAACCGCCATGACTGGCGCGCTTCGCCGCTGCAGAGTACGACGTTGCCCGCACTGGCGCCGGCCTGCGTGATGCTGGCCGAATTTGATCCGTTGCTGGATGAGGGGCGTGAGTGGATTGCGCGTCTTGAGGCGAGCGGCACACCGGTGACCGCAGTCATCCAGCCGGGGCTGACCCACGACTTCCTGCGTATGCAGGGCCTGGTGGCGGAGGTTGAGGGGATTTACCTTGAGGTGGGCCGGTGGTTGGCCAGTCGCTGAGACCTTGCGTCCCGGTTGCTGCCTTGCTGCGTTGACAACACCCTGCCGTGGCAGGGTGTTGTTGTTTCAGGGGATGTGTTTTACATGCTCCACTTCATGGTCACGGCCACGTTACGCGGGTCGCCGAAGATGTTTGCGCCGGCCGGGTTACTGATGCTCTGGTAGTAGTGCTTGTCGAACACGTTGTTCAGGTTGGCTTGCACCTTGAGGTTTTTGTTCACGTTATAGCCGGTCATCAGGTCGACGATACTGTAGCCGCCCTGAGACACGCCGTAGGTTGTGTATGTGCTGCTCTGGCTACGGAATGAACCGCCGATCGACCATTTTTCGAGATCGCCCGGCAATTGATAAGTGGTGGACAGCTTGAGCAGGTTGTAGGGCGTGTCACTGTCGAAGCGACCGCTGCCGCCCTTGACGTTTTTGGCACCGGCATAGGTGTAGCCGGCCGAGGCCTGCCAGCCGCGGGCAAGCATGCCTTGCAGTTCAAGGTCGACGCCTTTGGTTTCAACTTCGCCGGAGGCCACGGAGCAGGAAGCAACACCCGGTGCACAGGCATCAAGCCCTTGGGCGAGGTTTTCCTGGTTCAACTGGAAATAGGCCAGGCTGGCGTTCAACGCGCCGTCAAAGTACTCGCCCTTGATCCCGACTTCACGGTTGGTACCGGTGACTGGCGGCAGCAGGCTGCCCTGGAAGTCCACGTTGGCTTGCGGCTGGAAGATTCTGGTCCAGCTGGTGTACACCGAGTAGGTGTCGTTGATGTCGTAGATCAGGCCGGCATAAGGGGTGTACTCCCGAGTCGCCTTGTAGTCGGCGCCGAATGTGTAAGCGCCGGAAATAGTGTTCTGTTCGTATTCGTACCAGTCCAGGCGTGAACCGAGGATCAGTTTCAGGTCGTCGCGCAGATGGAAGCGCACGGTGGCGTAGGTGCTGTATTGATCGACCTTGCCCTTGCGCGACCAGTTGTAGTTGATGGCCGGTTTCTCTATGCCGTGATAGTCGAAGTTTGATGGGTCGAGGACGATGTTCGGGTCGTTGAGGAAACCACCGCCGGGGCCATCGTCGGTTTTGTCATTGCGATAACTGCCACCGAGCACCAGTTCGTGGGTCGCACCAAACAGGGTGAAGGGGCCGGAAACGTAGCCGTCGACGCTTTTTTGCGTGTGCTGGTAGGTGTAGCGGCCCACGTTCAGGTTCAGCTGGTCTGCACTGGGGTCCAGTCGATAGAAACTGGTGCCCAGCATGTCCAGGTCGCCTCGCAGCCACGTGGTATTCAGGCGCAGTTTCCAGTCGTTGTCGAAGCGGTGCTCAATTTCGGCAAATGCGCTGGTGTTTTTCTTGTTCCAGTAGGTCCAGTTCGGGCTCATGCGCGTCGAACGGGATATCGGCAGGAACGTGCCATCGGCACGGGTCGGAATGCCCGACCAGTCGGCACCCGGGTTGTCCTCACGGTTGTAATACGCGCCGAGGGTCAGGGTAGTGGCTTCGCTCAGGTCAAACTCGGTGATGCCGTACAACAACTGGCGCTTGCTGCTGTAGCCATCGGTAAAGCTGTCTTTGTCCTGGAAGGCACCGACCACGCGGCCCCTGATCGAACCGCTGGAATTGAGGGCGCTGCTGGCATCGATTTCGGTGCGGTAGTTGTCCCACGAGCCGGCACCCACGGTGACAGACACTTGCGGCTCGACGGTGGGGCGCTTGCGGATCAGGTTGAGGGTGCCGGAAGGGTTGCCGGCACCGATCATCAGGCCCGATGCACCGCGTACCACCTCCACCCGGTCGAACATCGCCAGTGTCGAGGTGCCGAGGGTGTCGCTGTCATACGCGACGGGCAGGCCGTCAATCATGATGTTGTCGATGGCGGAGCCGCGGGAGTAGAACTCCGGGCGTTCACCGCCGGTCTTGCGCATGGTCAGGCCTGGGGTATAAGTCGAAATATCCTCCAGGGACTGCATGTTCTGGTCATCCATGCGCTGGCGGGTGATCACCGTGACCGACTGCGGCGTCTCGCGCATGGAGGTCGCCAGTTTGGTCGCGGTGCTCATGGAACCGGTGGTGTAGGAGCCGGTGCCTTCGGTGGTCTCGCCCAGTTGTTGGCCGGTAACGCTGGTGGCCCCCAGCTCCAGGGCGCCGCCTTCGCTGCGGCCGGTGATAGTGACGGTGTTGCCGGAAATGCCGTACGCCACGCCACTGCTCCCCAGCAGCTTCTGCAGCGCCACGGTGGGCTCCATGGAGCCGCGCACGGCGATGCTTTTCAGGCCCTTGAGCTGGTCAGGCGAATACAGCACCTGCAATTTGCTTTGTTGGCCAAAGGCTTGAAGTGCGCTGGTCAAGGACTGGGCGGGAATCTGGAAGCTGATTTCCTGGGCTTGAACCTGGCACGCCAGCGGTAGCGCAGCCATCAGCCCGAGCAGGCTGGGTGCCAGTCGGGGCTTGAGCAGGTGGCGCATCCAGATGGCTTTTGAAAGGGGTGTCAACGTTGTCGGCGCGGGCATTGGCTGGGCTCTTATGGTGGCGATGCTAATGGTAATGATTGTTATTAATGAAAGTGAGACGCAGCAACACACCAGAACCGGAAAAAATCTTCCGGTTAATTTCAGGTATCAG
The DNA here is from genome assembly GCF_013386245.1 of Pseudomonas sp. 21615526. NCBI lineage: Bacteria > Pseudomonadati > Pseudomonadota > Gammaproteobacteria > Pseudomonadales > Pseudomonadaceae > Pseudomonas > Pseudomonas sp. 21615526. The sequence goes on from NZ_JACAOM010000025.1 coordinate 16,477, forward strand.
GCCGGAACCTGTTCGATTGCGACTTTTCCAGCTTCCAGCCGTACCAGTTGATCGGCGACATCGAAGTAGCGGTCGTCGTGGGAGATGACGATGATGGTCTTGCCCAGGCGCTTCAGGTCCGGCAGCAACTCGGTGTAGAAAATCCGTCGGAAGGTCGGGTCCTGGTCGGCGGCCCATTCGTCGAACACCAGTACTGGACGCTCCTCCAGCCAGGCGTTGACCAGGGCCAGTCGCTTGCGCTGGCCGGTCGACAGGTCGGTGGTGGTGAACTTGCCGTCACGCACGCTGACCTTGTGGGCGATTTCCAGGCGTTGCAGGTATTTTTGCGCGTCTTGTGGCAAGTGGCTGTCACCCTGGACGACGTCATCGAACAAGTAGTAATCGGCAAAAATGGTGGTGAACAACTGGCGATACTCATCGCGGCCCTGGGCGGTTACCGCTTGCCCATTGAGGCTGACGTCACCTTGTTGCGGAGCATACAGGCCCAGCAGCAGCTTGATCAGTGTGGTTTTGCCGCAGCCGTTTTCACCCACGATAAACACGATGTCGCCTTGCTTGATCTGCAGGTTGACCGGGCCAAGGCGGAAAGGGTCCGCGCCTTCAACCGGAGGGAATGCATACGACACATCCCGCAGTTCGATGCTTTGGATACTGCGCTTTTGCTGTTCGGTATCACTGAGCAACAGGTGCGGCTCGGGCGAGGAGAACTGATCCGACAGTTCCGAGATGCGGCGAAAGGCGATCTTCGCGCGGCTGACAATCGGCAACGTGCCTACCAGATGTTCCAGTGGGCCTTTCATGTACAGCAACACCAGTACGAAGCCGCTCATTACTGCCTTGTCATGGCTGGGCCACACGGTTTGCAGCACCAGCGCCAAGCCGATCACGATGAAAAACAACATGGAACCGAAGGTCTTGGCGATCACGAATGTGTTGATCGAGCGGATCTGCGTCTTGCAGATAAAGTCGGCGGTCGCCTGGATCCCGTGCACAAACATGCGGTGGCGGCGTGGGCGATGGATGCGCAGTTCCTTGGCGCCATCGGCAATTGCGTTGTAATGACGTTGCAAATCGTCCTCGGCTTCCCGCGCAGCCTCGAAGCCCTTGACCCCGCTGGACTGCGCGATGAACTGGGCGCCGGTACCGATGGCGATGGCCACCAGCATCAACAGGAACATCGGCCATGACAGCAGCGCCAGATAGCCCAGGCAGCCCAGCGTTACGGTCATCGAAATGGCCAGGGGCGCAAAGGCGAAGGCGAAGTCGCTGATGGTGTCGACGTCGTGGGTCAGTACCGGGATCAGTCGGTGGCTGCGATAGCGCTCGATCTGATCGATGGGCGCGGCGAGAACCTTCTCCCCCAGGGTCTTGCGCAACGTGGCGATGATGTTCTGGCCGACGAAGTTGGTGCCGATGTCGGAAAAAATCGAGCTGAGCAGGGCCAGCAGGCACAGGCCGGCAAACAGGGCCACCACACTGCCGGTGGGGCTGCTGTCGGCGTGCAGGGCATTGTTGATGGTCGCCAGCAATACCGTCACGCTCAAGCCGCCGATCATGCCCAGCAGGATGGAAAGGGCGACGATTAACCTGAAGGGTTTGAGCAGGGTAAACAATTCATGAATGGCGCCGCGCGTTGGCTGGGTCATGAGGGGACGGTTCCTTGGGTGGAATAGGCAGATACCCTTTAGAACGTCTGGTCACGCGCTTAATTTAGACGGTCGCCGATTGACGGCGACCTCGCTGGAGCGGGAGGTTGCGGCAGGCCTCAGAGATCGCGCACAACCCGAAATCCGATCCAGTCGCCGCGGGTTTGCGGGTAGATGTTGTTGCGGTTGCCCGAGCGGGAAAACACCGGTGCTTCGCCCCAGTCATTGCCACGAATCTGGCGGGACTCACAGCCCGGTTCCACCCAGGCGCTGCCATCGGTCGGCGCCCCGACATAGTTGGTGTGTTCGCAGTCGGCCAGCCACTCGTAGACGTTGCCGTGCATGTCGTACATGCCAAAGGCGTTGGGTGGGTAACTGCCCACCGGCGACGAATAGCTATAACCATCTGCCGGGCCGTACGTGTTGGCGTGCTCGGCGATGCTGTAGCCCTTGCCCGCATCAAACGGGAACGGGAATGGCCCGGTGGAGCCGGCGCGGGCAGCGTATTCGCGCTGGGCTTCGCTGACCATCTGGTAGGTGTGGCCGGTTTTTTTCGACAGCCAGGCGACGTAGTTCTTCACGTCGTCAAAGTCCATGCACACCGCAGGCTGGCGCGGGCCCTGGGGGTAGCGCGGCTTGCTGGCGATGCATTCGCGGCCCGGGCGTTCATCGCCGTTGGCGATCTTGACCCCGGTCTGGCGCACGTAGCTGTCCCACTCACCGGCGGTGACCTGGAAGCGGCTCATGGCAAAGGGTTTGGCAAAGGTGACATCGTGCATCGGGCCTTCGTCGGGCTCGCGGCCGACTTCATCTTCCGGCGTGCCCATGGTGAAGGTGCCGGCGGGCAGCACGACCATTTCGGGGCAGTCCTTGCAGTCCTTGAACACCTTGCCCGGCTGTGGCGCGGCGGCTGCCTGGGCGAGGCCTGGCAGCAAGGCGCCGCACAGCATCGTCAGGGCCAGGGCGGCCAGGGGTTTGAGGCGGGACGGAGCGGGAGTGTCACTGTTCATGGGGCATCTCGATCAAAAGGAAAAAGGGGCGTCAAAACCGTTGGCTGAGCAAGGTCATGAAGCGCTGGATCTCGGTTGATGTGTTGAGCAGGCCGGGAGAGGTGCGTACCACGGGGCCCACGTCGCGCTCCACGGCATCGATCACCACGCGGTTCTTCATCATGTGCGCCGCAACCTCGCCGCTGTCCTGGCCCTTGACCCGGAAGAACGTAAAGCCTGCCGACAGCGCGGGGCTGCGCGGCGTCACCAGTTCGATTTGCGGGTGGGCCAGCAACTGGCCTTTGAGTTCGTCGTTGAGTTGGTGAATGCGCGCCTGCACCTGTGCCTTGCCCAGTTGCAAGTGCAGCTTGAAGGCCTCGTCTAGCGCCCAGCGATGTTCGAAGGCGTGATAGCCGCCGGGGGTCATGGTGGTCGCGAAGTTATTGTCCTGGGAGAACGTCGGCACCATCGGCGTCACGTAGGTGTTTTGCTCGGAACGGGCGCAGATCAGCCCGGTACCGCGGGGGCCGAACATCCATTTGTGGGTGCCGGCAATAAAGAAATCACAATGCATGTCGGGGAAGTCGAGGTTTTCCACGCCGAAACCGTGCACACCGTCGACCACGTAGAGGATGCGATCCTTGTCGTCACGGTTGCGGTTGTGTTCATCCACCAGTTTGCCGATCTCGCCAATCGGCAATTTGACGCCGCTGCCGGACTGCACCCACGTCATGCCAAGTACACGGGTGTTGGGGCGGATATTGCGCTTGATCGAACCGAGCACCTCGTCGACCGACACGCGGTTGGCGTCCTCGAACAGCTTGATCTTGCGCACCTGGGTGCCTTGTTTGCGCACCCTGAAATCGAGGCTGTATTCGGTGGCGTAATGTTCGTGGACGGTGGTGAGGATCTCCTGGTCAGGGCGCACCTGGATTCCGCCATAGATCATCGCCAGGCCTTCGGATGTGCTGCCGGTCAGTGCGATCTGGCCAGGTTTCGCGTTCAGGTAGCGGCCGGCCCATTCGCGCACCTGGCCTTCACGCTTCCAGGTTTCCTGCAGGTCCCAATCCATGGCCAGGCCCGGGTTGCGGTCGATCTGCGCGCGGTAGCGGTCAATCGCATCGCGCACCGGCTTGGGGTGCGAGGTCACCAGGAAGTTGGAAAAATGCAGGTAGTCCGGGTCCTGGGTGAACAACTGGCGAAAGCCTGCCCATGAGTCGCCGGGTGGCGCCGCATTGCCTGCCAGGGCCTGGGGAATGATGGCGGTGCCCAGCGGCAGGCTCGCGGCGAGAAGCCCGGCCTGCTTGAGAAACGTACGGCGGTCGGTCATGAATTCACTTCATTCATTGGGGGTGGTTCAGCGATTGGCCAAGGGCTTGGCAGCTTTTTGTACCTGGTCCCAGACCCGCAGGAAGTTACCGCCCCACAGTTTGGCGATATCGGCTTCGGAGTAGCCGCGCTGGATCAGTTCGGCGGTGACATTGCGCACCTCGCCGACGTTCTCCCAGCCCTGGACGCCGCCGCCTTCGTTGAAGTCTGAAGCGATGCCGACGTGATCGATGCCGATCTTTCGCACGGTGTAGTCGATGGCGTCGCCCAGGTCCTTGAGCGTGGCCTTGGGTTCCTCGTCGAGAATCGCGTACAGCGCGCTGGCGTACTGGCCGAATTTTTGCTCGGACCAGGCCGAGATGATCGGATCGCCTGGCATCAGGGCCATGGCCAGGTTGGGTAGCGGGGGTAGATCAAAGCGTGCCCGCAGGGCGTTGAGCTTGTCTTGGGTGGGCTGGCTGAGCGGGCGCAGGTAAGCCGAGAAACCGACGACCTGGACCACGCCGCCGCTGTTTTTGATCAGTTGCATTTCCTTGTCGCTGAGGTTGCGCGGGATGTCCACCGAGGCGCGCGGTGCCGAGTGCGAGGCAACCATCGGCGTGCGACTCAGTTGGGCGACTTGCTCCAGGGCCTTGGTCGACATTTGCGAAACATCGATGATCACCCCCAGGTCATTGAGGCGCTGTACCGCTTGTTTGCCCATGTCCGAGAGACCGTCGAGGGCATCGGGCGAATCATTGAAAAACGGCAGTGGGCGTGACGAATCGGCCCAGGCGTTATTGCCAATGTAGCTGAAGCCGAACATACGCATGCCGCGTGCGGTCCACAGGTCCAGTTGGTTCAGGTCGTTGCCCAGCGGGTAGGCGTTGAGCATGCTGATAAACACCGCAAACTTGCCTTCGCCGTGCAGGCGCCGGAAGTCATCCGGCGTATAGGCAATGCCCACCTGATTGGGAAAATCGCGGACCATGCCGGTGATGATCTTGTAGCGGACTTCCTGTTGGTGACGGGCTTCTTCGACAAAACCTTCGGTGGGCTTGTGCGGGGCATTCGGACCGTTCCACATTTCCGGCCAGCCGAAAATCGTCAGTGCAGCACCGGACAGTCGGCCACGGCTGGCCTTGGCCAGGTCGAACTGGCCGGCACCGTCCTTGTCCGCCTCGTTGCCGGTGGCGCCGAAGTCGAGCATCACGGTGATGTGACTGTCGAACGACAGCAAGCGGTCCTGCAACTCATCGGCTTGCTTGATGACCTCCAGCGGGTAGCCGGCGTTGCCCTTGAACCAGTGATCCCAGACCAGGAAGCCCGCACCTGCGCCAATGGCCAGGACCAGCGGCAGGCCCAGGTACAGCGCCTTTTTCGAACGTGGTTTTGTCATTGCCATCTCAGTCAGTTGAGGCCTTTGCTATCAGGGAAGAACGAGTGATGGCTGCACAAATTTAGGCGGTGGCCACTGACGGTAAATTTCCCCCTGCCGGGAACGTTCTAGCTTGGATAAAGCCTGCTTGATGGCTGACACAGGTAAAGCAATGACGATTTCTCGACGAGGGTTCATCGCAGGCTTGGCGCTGACCGGCGCCGTGGTGCCCGCGGCCTATTACGCCCATCGTGAGTTGACGCGTGAAGAAGAGTCTCCGATCACGCCGGGGGAGGCCACGGTCGACCTTGCGGACACCGCTGGCCAGCAGTTGGCGAACAGCCTGAGGGGTGTCTGGAGCCTGCGGTTCAAGGGGCGGGATGCCGGGCTTGCGGGCTTGCCGCTCAGCGGGCTGGAGCTGCTGCTCGACGTCGCTCCACGTGGTCGTGGCCTGCGGGGCTATCTGGACACCGCCGAACAACTGCGCTCGGACGAAGAACCACGCTACCGGGTGATCGGTGACCTGGCGCCTGGCAATGGCGCTCGACTGTACGTGCGGTTGATCGACCGTGATGCGCCGGACGCCGCGCCGACCCATGAACTCATCATGATCCTTGATGAAGTGTGGGGCGAGTTCGGGAATGCCGGTGGTGGAACCCTCAGCGGGCAAATCCTGCGCCTGGATCGGCCATTGGCGTTGCTTGAGCTGGACAACCATTTTGTCGCCACCAAGCAGCTGTTTCCCGAGGCCCGGGAGCGTATCGGCCTGCATCCGACGTTGCTGGCCTGGTTGATTGCTCCCGAACATCGCCTGTTTCACCAGCTCTGGCACGCCTCCCGTGATCAGTGGCACAAACTCTCCGAAGAGAAGCGCAACGCCCTGCGCGGGATTGGCTGGCAACCCGGGCCACGGGACAAGGAGCGCGACGCCCGCGGCCCGCACAAGGACCGCAATGGCTCGGGTATCGATTTCTTTTTCATGCACCGGCACATGCTGGGCACTGCACGGTCCATGCAGGACTTGCCTTCATGGCCGTACTTTCCCCAGCCGCAGCCTGCACTTGAGCGTGACCGGCAGGGGTTTATCCGGTACTTCGACAACCAGGACGGCTTCGCACTGCCGCCGACCTGGATGGCCAGTGACGATGCCGAATACACCCAGTGGGTCAGCGATATCAAGGCGGCCGAGACCTACCACAGCAACTTCGAAGTCTGGGAGTCGCAGTACCGCGACCCGCGCTACCTGGCCAAGTTGACGCTGGGGCAGTTCGGTTCAGAAGTCGAGCTTGGCCTGCATGACTGGTTGCACATGCGCTGGGCGTCGGTGCCGCGGGACCCGTCCAACGGTGCGCCCGTACCGTTTGCCCGTGACCCTGCGGACTTCGCTGCGCGCTGGTACACGGCGCAGAACGACTTTCTCGGTGATCCGTTTTCATCCCATGTGAACCCGGTGTTCTGGCACTTTCATGGGTGGATTGATGATCGGGTCGAGGATTGGTTTCGGGCCCATGAGCGTTTTCATCCGGGTGAAGTGAGCCGGCTGGAGGTCAACGGCGTGCCGTGGTTTGCGCCGGGGCGTTGGGTGGAGGTGGATGACCCATGGTTGGGGCCGGACACCCACGGTTGCAGTACTGTGCCGGGTTTGCAGATGGGCAAGTCGATGGAGATGGACCCGGAAACCATGAAGCTGGCGCTGCGGATTACCTTCGGGGCGGATGAGGACAAGCTGGCCGAGCTGTTTCGCAAGGTGCCGAAGCGTCCCTGGTATGCGCGGCATTTGAAGGTCAAGGAACGGGTGCTCTAAAGGGCGCCGCTCAACGGTGGGAGCCGGGCAAGCCCGGCTTTCATTCAGTTGATCGTGCTTGCTGGCACCTGCCAGCCGCCCCCCAGCGCCTTATACAGCGCAATGCTTGCGTTCAGCCGTGATCGGCGCAATTGCACATTCAAATCCTGCGCCGCGTATAACGTACGCTGCGTCTCCAGCACCGTCAGCAGATCCTCCGCTCCGGCCTCGTATCGGCTCTGGGCAATCTCAAAGGCAGTCTGCGCCTCCCTCAGTTCCTCGCTCTGCCACTGACGCTGCGCATCCAGCCCGCGAATGCTGCTCAGGGCTTTTTCCACATCGGCAAAGCCATTGATGATCGCTCCCCGGTAAGTCTGCAGCAGCTCATCCTGACGCGCCCGGGCCTTGTCCCGCTCGGCGCTCAGGCGGCCATTGTTGAAGATCGGTGCGACCAGGCCGGAAGTGAGGTTGTAGAACGGGCTGCGTAATACGTCGCCGAGCTTATCGGCGCCCGAGCCAAGGTCGGCACTGAGGGTGAGGGTGGGCAACATGGCTGCCCGGGCGACGGTGACGTCTGCCTGGGCTGCTGCCAGCCGGGCCTCGGCACTGGCGATGTCGGGACGGCGACTGAGCAGTTGGCTGGGCACGCCGGCGGTGATGCTCGGCCAGTTCAATTGTGCAAAGGGTTGCGGGGCCAGGTGCAGGTCCTGCACCGGTGTGCCCAGCAGTGCCGCGAGGCTGATCAAGGCCTCGTCGGCCTGTTGCTGTGCCAGCGGCAGTTGGCGTTGTTGTGCGGCCACGAGGCTTTTTTGCTGGGCCAGTTCCAGGGCGGTGGCGGAGCCTGCATCGTGGCGAGTCTGCACCAGCTTCAACACGTTTTGGGCGTTGTCCAGGTTGAGTTGGGCGATACGCAGTTGCTCACGCAATGACAGCCACTGGGTATAGGTGGTCGCAACACCGCTGAGCAGGGTCAGTTCCACGGTGGCCTGGTCGAACTCGCTGGCGCGCACCTCTTCCACGGCGCTGTCCCGGGCGGCGCGCTTGCCACCCCAGAAATCAATTTCGTAAGTGGCGCTCAGGCGCGCATCGAAGTAATCCACGGCCTTGTTGCTGCTGGTAGCGTCCAGCTGGCTGTAGCCCTTGCCCCGCAGCAGCTTCTGGCGGTTTGCATTGAACGCGCCGGTCAGTTCAGGCAGCAACGGTGCGCCGGCTATCACTGCGCTGGCCTGGGCCTGGCGCACCCGGGCCATGGCGCTGGCCAGGTCGTAACTGCCGCTGCGGGCCTGTTCGATCAGTTGGTTGAGCTGGGGGCTGTCGAAACTTGTCCACCATTGCTGGTTGGCCCGCAGCGCCGTTGCGTCGTTTGCACTGTGCCAGGCGGGCGGTGTTTGCATGCCTGCGCCCGGACGCGGTGCGGGGCTGCTGCAGGCGGCCAGCAGCAGGCTGGCGGCGAGGAGGGTCAGGGACACTTTCATAGGGCGATCATTCACTGGTAAGGGCCTTGACCGGGTCAAGTCGAGCGGCTTTGCGGGCCGGCATGAAACCGAAGATAACGCCGGTGACCAGGGCGCAGAAGAAGGCCCCCACGGCGGCCGGAATCGAGAACGCGACGGCCACGTTGCTGAGGATCAGCACGCCGCCCACCAGCAGGGCCAGGCCGATGCCGGTGACGCCGCCGACCACCGAAAGCATCACCGCTTCGGTGAGGAACTGGCGCAGGATATCCCGCTGCCGCGCGCCGGTGGCCATGCGGATGCCGATCTCCCGCGTGCGTTCACGTACGGTCATCAGCATGATATTCATCACCCCGATACCTCCCACCAGCAGCGAAATCGCGGCAATCGAGCCGAGCATCAGCGACAAGGTATTCTGGGTGCGTGCCTCGGCCTGGATCATCGCGGCATTGTTGGTCAGTTCAAAGTCGTGCTTGCCGTTGTGCAGGCGCAGCAACAACTGATTGATAGCCTGTTCGGCGTCGTGCACGTTGCGCGCGTCGGCGGCGGCAATCACTACGTATTCGGGGTTATAGCTGCCGAACAAGCGCACGCTGGCGGCAGAGTAGGGGATGGCGATACGGTCGTCGCTGTCTTTGTCGCCGGAGCTGGCGCCTTTTTCGGCGAGCACACCGACCACCTGGAATGGAACGTTTTCGATCAGGATGTATTGCCCGATCGGGTCGGTCACATCCTTGAACAGCTTGTCGCGTACCCGTTTGCCGATCACTGCCACCGTGGCTCCGGCGCGCTCGTCGGCCTCGGTGAAGTAACTCCCCTCGACCACTGGCCAGTTGAAAATGGCCGGGAAATTGGTGTCATTGCCACCGACATACGCCATATGGTCGACGTTGCCAAAGCGCACCCCGGCCTCTGCGCCGTTCACCGGCATGATGCGCTTGACCTGAGGCAGGGCCGCCAGGGCGGCCACGTCGTTGAGGGTGATCACGCCGGGTGGTGTGCGCGGGTTGGGCGCCGACCCGCTGACGTAGAGGATATTGGAGCCGAAAGCGCCCATCTGCGCCATCACCTGGCGCTTGCTGCCTTCGCCCACCGCCAGCATCACCACCACCGACGCCACGCCGATGATGATCCCCAGCAGCGTCAGCGCCGTGCGAAAACGGTTGATCCACATCACCCGCCACGCGGCTTGCACGGCATCCAGCAGCTCGGCTTTCCAGGCGCCGTTGTGCTCGGCGCCATCGGCCAGGCGCTGGCGCAGGTCCACGGCTTGCAACGCGCCGGAGATGGCCACGGGGGGCGTCTCGCTGGTCTCGGCAGAGTCGCTGATGATCAGCCCGTCGCGGATCTCGATGATGCGATTGGCCCGCGCCGCGACTTCGCGGTCGTGGGTGATCAGGATGACCACGTGGCCCTGGCTGGCCAGTTCGTCCAGCAAGGTCATGACCTCGGCGCCGCTGTGGCTGTCGAGGGCGCCGGTGGGTTCGTCGGCGAGGATGATATGCCCGCCGTTCATCAACGCCCGGGCAATCGACACCCGCTGTTGCTGGCCGCCGGAAAGCTGGTGCGGGCGGTTGCCGGTGCGCTCGGCCAGGCCCAGGCGCGTGAGCAGGGCCTTGGCGCGGGCATGGCGTTCGGCGGCGCTGATACCGGCATAGATCGCCGGCATCTCGACGTTTTCCTGGGCCGAGCCGGATGGGATCAGGTGATAGCCCTGGAACACGAAACCGAAGGCCTCGCGGCGCAGCCAGGCGAGTTCGTCGCTGTCGAGCTGGGCGACGTTCTCTCCGGCGAACAGGTAGTCGCCCTCGGTGGGGCGGTCGAGGCAGCCGAGGATATTCATCAGCGTGGATTTGCCGGAGCCGGAGGCGCCGACAATCGCCACGAATTCCCCGGCATGGATCGCCAGGTCGATGCCGCGCAGCACATCAACCTGCGGCGTGTCGCCGCCGCCGTAGGATTTGCGGATGCCCTTGAGTTCGATCAGTGGGGTCGACATTCAACCTCCGCTGCCATCGGCCGGGCCGATCAGCAGGTGATCGCCTTCGTTCAGGCCTTCCAGCACCTGGACTCGCAGGCGGTCGCTGAGGCCCAGGCGGATTTCGCGTTGCTCGATGCTGCCGTTTTTCGCCACCACGCGGGCGATCTGTTTGTCGCCGCCGAGGCTGCCTTGCAGGGCGGCGACCGGCGCGGTCAGGGTGTCCCTGGCCTGGCCGGCGACGAAGAATACCTGGGCGGTCATTTCCGCCATCAAGGCGTTATCGGTGTTGTCGACGTCCAGCAGCACCGTGTAAAGCACCACTCGCCCGGTGCCGCTTTTGCTGGCGCTGCTCGGGCTGCCACCGCCCTGGCTGGTTTCGTTGAGCGGCTTGGGCGGGATCGGCAAAATCTGCCGTACGGTGCTGGTCCAGCGCCGGCTGCCGCCGCTCAGGGTGGTGAAGTAGGCCGTCATGCCGGGTTTGACATGGCCGATGTCGGCTTCCGAGACTTCGGCCCATACGGTCATCGGCGAAAGCTTGGCGATCCGCAGGATCAGCGGGGTTTGCTGCTGGGCGTTGAGTGTCTGGCCTTCCCGGGCGTCCACCGCGACCACGGTGCCGCTCATTGGCGCATAAATGCGCGTGTAGCCCAACTCTGCCTCGTCACTGCGCAGGCTGGCCTTGGCCTGGCGAATCTGCGCCAGGAACATGTCGACCCGCGCCTGGGTGGCGCTCAGTTCGGCCCTGGCAGTTTGCACGTCTTCTTCCCGGGTGGCGTTACCGGCTTCCAGGCGTTGCTGGCGCTGGTACTTCTGGCGGGCCAGTTCGTGCTGGGCCCGTTGCTCCTGCAACTGGGCCTCCAGGTTCTCGATGGCGTAGCGGCTGGCATCGAGCTTGGCTTTTTGCGTGGAGGGGTCGATCTCTACCAGCAATTGGCCTTCCTTGACCTGGGCACCGGCCTCGACATGAATCTTCTGGATCTGTCCGGACGCCTGGGCGCCCACGTCGACGTAGCGCCGGGGTTGCAGGGTGCCCAGGGCGGTGACGCTGCTTTCGATATCGCCCCGGGTCACGGTGACGGTCGCCAGCTTGTCCCGGCCCGGCGGCAGGACCTGCCAGGCAGCTAAAGCGATGACGGGGATCAGGCACGCGACCACAAGCAGGGCGCGTCGGGCAGGTCGAGGACGTTTCATGCACAGTTCCAGCCAGGAAAGATCGGCCCGCAGGAGCGGGAAGCTGACAGGTAGACGAGGAAATTGTCCGGGGATTTAGGCCGTTACATATGCCGTTACAGGTGTGTCAGGCAAAATAATTGGCCGGCGTTGCAAGTCTTGTTTAAAACTAGATGAGAATTACTATAAATTACACGCACCTCAAACTGCCATCATCGAATCGGCCGTTATCTTCGTACTCAAAGGACCTAATGCCGCCTACAGGCGGTCGGGAGTCATGTTGGAAAACTACTATCGCGAGCTGGTGTGTTTCCTCAACGCCAAGCTGGGCAACCGTCAGGTGGCCGAAGATGTGGTGCATGACGCTTATGTGCGGGTGCTGGGGCGTGCCAGTGAGGTCCCGATCGAGCAGCCCCGGGCGTTTCTCTATCGCACGGCGCTGAACCTGGTGATCGACGGTCATCGGCGCAACGCCCTGCGCCAGGATGAACCCCTGGAAGTACTCGACAGCGAGGAGCGTTTTTCGCTGTCTTCGCCCCATCACTGCCTGGACCACGGCCAGCGCCTGGAAATGCTTGAGCGCGCGCTGGCCGAGCTGCCGGCGCTCTGCCGTGACAGTTTCCTGTTGCGCAAGCTCGACGGCCTGTCCCACCTGCAAATCGCCGAGCGCCTGGGTATTTCCCGCGCGCTGGTGGAAAAACACATCGTCAATGCCATGAAGCATTGCCGGGCGCGCATGCGTGAGTGGGATGCGCACTGATTCCAGCGTTAGCTAAATTTTATTTCATTGTCCTCGTCTCCTATCAACACACGACCTGTTGCTGTGCCTTCAGGTCTCTGAGGCTTTCCCGCCCCACTGCCACGGGGCTTATCCAGAGGACACTGGAATGACACAGGCAATTGCATCGCCCGCCGTTCACGACCTGATCGGTATCGGGTTCGGCCCTTCGAACCTGGCGCTGGCCATCGCCCTGCAGGAACGCGAGAAAGCCCAGGGCAAACTGGACGTGCTGTTCCTCGACAAACAGGCCGACTACCGCTGGCACGGCAACACCCTGGTCACCCAGAGTGAATTGCAGATTTCCTTCCTCAAGGACCTGGTGACCCTGCGCAATCCCACCAGCCCTTATTCCTTCGTCAATTACCTGAAGGCCCACGGGCGCCTGGTGGATTTCATCAACCTGGGTACCTTCTATCCGTGCCGCATGGAGTACAACGACTACCTGCGCTGGGTCTCCGGGCAGTTCCAGGCGCAAAGCCGCTACGGCGAGGAAGTGCTGGCCATCGAGCCGATCCTGCATCAGCAGCAGGTAGAGGCGCTGCGGGTGATTTCCCGGGACGCCCAGGGTGAACAGCACGTGCGCACCACCCGCTCGGTGGTGGTCAGCGCCGGTGGTACGCCGCGTATTCCGGCGTCGTTCAAGGCGCTCAAGGATGACGGTCGGGTGTTCCATCACTCCCAGTACCTGGAACGCATGGCCCAGCAACCGTGTGTCGACGGCAAGCCGATGCGCATCGCGATCATCGGTGGTGGCCAGAGCGCAGCCGAGGCGTTTATCGACCTCAACGACAGCTTCCCGTCAGTGCAGGTCGACATGATCCTGCGCGGCTCGGCCCTCAAGCCTGCGGATGACAGCCCGTTCGTCAACGAAGTGTTCTCGCCGGAGTTCACCGACCTGGTGTTCCAGCAGAACGGCAGCGAGCGCGAGCGCCTGGTCAACGAATACCACAACACCAACTATTCGGTGGTGGACCTGGACCTGATCGAGCGCATCTACGGGATCTTCTACCGCCAGAAAGTTTCCGGCATTGCCCGTCACGCGTTCCGTACCCTGACCACCGTGGAAAAAGCCACGGCCGGGCCGCTGGGTGTGGAGTTGGCGCTGCGCAACAACGCCACCGGCGAAACCAGCCTCAACCATTACGATGCCGTCGTACTGGCCACCGGTTACGAGCGCCAGATGCATCGTCAGTTGCTCGCACCGTTGGCCGACTATATGGGCGACTTTGAAGTCAGCCGCGACTACCGCATCGTCACCGACGAGCGCTGCAAGGCCGGCATCTACATGCAGGGCTTCAGCCAGGCCAGCCATGGCCTGAGCGATACCTTGCTGTCGATCCTGCCGATCCGTGCCGACGAGATTGCTGCGTCGCTGTACGAACACGACCGCAGCCGCGGCAAGAGCCGTTCGGTGCAGGACGTGTTGCTGGCCACCGCCAGCTGACAGGCTGCACTTGAACCGCGGGGGCGGCTGCTGATACTGTACAAAAAACCAGTATCGGTAGAAGCCCCATGCAGTTGATCGAAAAACTCAGCATCCTCGCCGACGCCGCCAAGTACGACGCGTCCTGCGCCAGCAGCGGTGCGCCCAAGCGCAGCTCGGAAGGCAAGGCGGGGCTGGGTTCCACCGATGGCATGGGCATCTGCCACAGCTACACGCCCGACGGTCGCTGCGTGTCGTTGCTCAAGGTGCTGCTGACCAACTTCTGTCTCTACGACTGCCAATACTGCGTCAACCGCCGCTCCAGCGACGTGCCCCGTGCACGCTTCAGCCCGGAGGAGGTGGTGACCCTGACCCTCGACTTTTACCGGCGCAACTGCGTCAGCGGGCTGTTTCTCAGCTCCGGCATCATCCGTTCGGCCGACTACACCATGGAGCAGCTGGTGCGGGTCGCCAAACTCCTGCGCGAAGAGCATGACTTTCGCGGCTACATCCACCTCAAGACCATTCCCGAAGCCGACCCGGCACTGATTGCCGAGGCGGGGCGGTATGCCGATCGCCTCAGCGTGAATATCGAGTTGCCAACGGACAAGAGCCTGCAAACCCTGGCGCCCGAGAAGCAGATCGTCTCGATCAAGCAGGCCATGCAAACCATCTATACCGGTGAGCAGACGGTGCTCAACGAACCCCGCGCGCCGCGTTTCGCGCCGGCCGGGCAGAGCACGCAGATGATCGTCGGCGCCGATGACACCGACGACAGCACCATCCTCCACAGCGCCGAGGCGTTGTACGGCAATTTCAAACTGCGCCGGGTGTATTACTCGGCGTTCAGCCCGATCCCCAACAGCCCGAAAAGCGTGCCCCTGGCCGCGCCGCCGCTGATGCGCGAGCACCGCTTGTACCAGGCGGATTTCCTGTTGCGCAGCTACGGGTTCAGCGCCAATGAACTGTTTGAAGGGCCGGGCGACCTGGCCCTGGATATCGACCCCAAGCTGGCCTGGGCGCTGGAGCACCGCGAGGTGTTCCCGCTGGACTTGAACCGGGCCGAGCCGACGCTTATTGCGCGCATTCCCGGAATTGGCCTGCGCACCACCCAGCGGCTGGTGGACCTGCGTCGCCAGCGCAAGATCCGCTTCGAAGACCTGGCGCGCATGCGGTGTGTGCTGACCAAGGCCAAGCCGTTTTTCATCACCAGCGACTACCACCCGCAGCAAGCGGAAAGCACCAGCGTGCTGCTGCGCGAACAACTGCGCGACCGCCCGCAGCCGCAGCAAATGGGGCTGTGGGGATGATCAGCCTGGAATGCGACAACCTGTTCAGCACCTGGCGCGAGCAGGCGCGCTGGTTGCTCAGCCATCAGATCGACCCCAGCCACGTGAGTTGGGGCGTGGCCGAGGTGGCGGACCTGTTTGCCACCGACGAGCAGTACCCGGCCGAGTGCGGGCCGTTCCAGGCGCGGATTCCCAAGGCGCTGCTGGAGCTGCTGGAGTCTGCCGCGTGTTATCACGGTGAACAGCGCTGGAGCCTGTTGTATGAGGTGCTGTGGCGCGTCAGCCATGGGGACCGCACGGCGATGATGTCGGGGGACAAGCTGGGCAGCGAATTGCAGCGGCGGATCAAGCAGGTGCAGCGCGAGGCCCATCACCTGCATGCGTTTGTGCGGTTTATCGCATTGCCGGCAGAGGCGGGGCCGCAGTTGCCGGAGTACGTGGCGTGGCATGAGCCGGCCCACGACATCTTGAAGGTGGCCAGCCAGCATTTTGTCGGGCGCATGGGGCGTCATCGCTGGATGATCGCCACGCCCCTGGATGGGGTTTATTACGACGGGGAGCAGTTGATTCACCAGCGGCAATGCCCGGTGGAATGGCAGGCGTTGGCGCAGAATGTCGAGGATCCCCACAGTGCGATGTGGTTGACGTACTACAGCCATATCTTTAACCCGGCGCGGTTGAATCCGAAGGTGATGGAAGGGCATTTGCCGAGCCGGTTCTGGAAGAATCTGCCGGAGGGCAAGTTGATTCCGGGGCTGATCAGCGAGGCGCGCACGGGCAAGCAGCGGGATGGGCAGGCGAAGATGATTGGGGCGCGTCCAGGCAAGCGAATTTCAAGCGGGCACGGTTAAATGTGGGAGCGGGCTTGCTCGCGAATGCGGTGTGTCAGCAGCACATCCAGCGACTGATACACCGCATTCGCGAGCAAGCCCGCTCCCACATTTGATCTCTATTGCCTGTAGGGGCGGATTCAGGCCAGTTCGGTGGCGGTGTTTTTTACGACCGCCAGCTCGGGATGCGCCACCAATTTATCGATGTGCAATTCATCATTGTTCAGCCAGGTTTCCGTCAGCACGCGGTAGTGCTCCATGTCCCGGCAGCGCATGCGCAGGCTGTAGTCGAACGGCCCGCTGATTAACTGGCACTCGAACACTTGCGGGCAGGCTTTGACACATGCCTCGAACGCCTTCTGCGCCGAGCGCCCGCTCTGGTTGGAGAGGGCCACCAGCACCAGCAGTGACAGCCCCGGCGAGACCATCTGCACGTCGATGATCGCCCCATAACCCCGGATGACCCCGCGTCGTTCCAGCTTGCGTACCCGTTCCAGGCACGGCCTGGGCGTCAGGTGCACCAGCGACGAGAGTTTTTCGTAGGTGATGCGTCCCTGGTGCCGTAACACGTCGATGATGGCTTCATCGATGCGGTCCAGCACAGGTGAGGCGTTCGGTCCGGTGGCCTTGGTATCCATGGTGTGTGGTGTTCACTTCAATCGGTTGGAAAGAAATTGCTGCAAGCGTTCGCTGTTCGGCTGGTCGAGGATATCCGCTGCGCCTTGTTCCTCGACGCGGCCCTGATGCAGGAACAGCACTTGGCTGGACACCTGGCGGGCAAAGCCCATTTCGTGGGTGACCATGAGCATGGTACGACCTTCCTCCGCCAACGTCTGTATGACTTTGAGCACTTCTCCTACAAGTTCAGGGTCGAGGGCCGAAGTGGGTTCGTCGAACAGAATGATCTCCGGTTCCATCGCCAGGGCCCGGGCGATGGCCACGCGCTGTTGCTGGCCGCCGGAGAGGAATGCCGGGTATTGGTCCGCCACCCGGCCCGGCAGGCCGACCTTGTCGAGGTACAGGCGTGCGCGTTTTGCCGCCTCGGCGGCGCTCACCCCCAGCACCCGGCGCGGCGCCATGGTGATGTTTTCCAGCACGGTCATGTGGCTCCACAGGTTGAAGTGCTGGAACACCATGGCCAGGCGGGTGCGCAGGTTCTGCAATTGCGCCTGGTGCGGCGCGCGCGTGCCGGCGCGGCCTTGCTGCATTTCGATGCTGATGCCATCGAGGGTGATAACCCCGGCGTCCGGCTGTTCGAGGAAGTTGATGCATCGCAGCATCGTGCTCTTGCCGGAGCCGCTGGCGCCGATCAGGCTGATCACGTCGCCGTTGCGCGCGTTCAGTGAAACGCCCTTGAGCACCTCATGCTCGCCATAGCGTTTGTGCAGGCCTTCGACCTGGAGTTTGACGTTGGCGTTTTCGGCCACGGCGACCGGCTGGGTAGCGGGGCGTACATCGGTGGGATAAGCGGCCAGGGCCTGCGCGGACTGATTCATGGGTTAGCCTCGGGTAGGAACAAGAAAACGCATCCAGCGACGTTCGGCCAGTCGAAACAGGCCCACCAGTGCAAAGGACAGCAGCATGTACAACAGGGCAGCGATGCCGAAGGCCTGGAACGTCAGGAACGTCTCGGCGTTGGCGTCGCGGGCCACCTTGAGGATGTCGGCAATGGTGGCGGTGAACGCCAGGGACGTGGCGTGCAGCATCAGGATCATTTCATTGCTGTAGGCCGGCAGTGCGCGACGCAGTGCGGCGGGCACTACCACAAACAGGTTCAGGCGCCAGCCATGCAGGCCGTAGGCCTTGGCGGCTTCGATCTCGCCGTGGGGGATGTTGCGAATCGCCCCGGCAAAGATTTCCACGGTGTAGGCGCACGTGTTCAGTACAAACGCCAGCAGCGTGCAGTTCAGTGCATTGCGAAAAAACTGGTTGAGCAGGGCGTTGTCCTGCACCACGTCCAGGCCGTAGAGGCCGGTGTAGCAAATCAGCAACTGTATATACAGCGGCGTGCCGCGAAACAGGTAGGTGTAGACCTCCACTGGCCAGCGAATCCAGAAGTGTTCCGAGACCCGCGCGATCGCCAGCGGGATCGACAGAAAGAAGCCCAGCACCACCGAGATAATGAAGAGCCACAGGGTCATCGCCACCCCGGAAAAGCCGTTACCGTCGGTGAACAAGTAGGCCAGGCCGTATTGCTGGATCAGTTCGATCATCGCACCATCCCCTTGATGCCCACGTTGTAGCGCCGTTCCAGGCGTTTGAAGATGCGGTTGGAGAGGGTGGTGATCACCAGGTACACCAGGCCCGCGAGGATCAGGAAATACAGCGGGTCATTGGTGGTCTTGCCGGCGTTTTGTGCGGCCTTGACCAGGTCTGACAGGCCGATGATCGACACCAGCGCGGTGGACTTGAGCAGCACCAGCCAGTTGTTGCCCAGGCCCGGCAGGGCAAAGCGCATCAGTTGCGGGAACAGCACCAGGCGAAAGCGCTGCCAGCGGCTCAGGCCGTAGGCGGTGGCGGCTTCGAGTTGGCCGGCGGGCACGCTGAGAATCGCCCCGCGAAAGTTTTCGGTGAAATACGCACCGTAGATAAAACCGAGGGTGATGACACCGGCGGTGAACGGGTCGATTTCGAAGTAGGCCCAGCCGAGCATTTCACTCAGGTCGTTCAGCCACAGTTGCAGGCTGTAGAAAATCAGCAGGATCAGCACCAGGTCCGGCACGCTGCGAATCAGCGTGGTGTAGAGCGTGGCCGGAACCCGCAGCAGCTTGACGCTGGAGAGCTTGGCGGCGGCGGCGAGCAGTCCCAGAGACAGGCTCAGCAGCAGCGCCAGGAACGCCAGCTTGACCGTCATCCAGGCACCCTGGGCCAGCAGCGGGCCGAAGCCTTGCAAGTTGAGGAGTTCATTCATGGGAAGTATCTCGATGGAGCGCAGAGTTTTACGGTGGGAGCGAGCTTGTGTGGGAGCGGGCTTGCTCGCGAAGACAGAGTTTCAGTCAATACATGTGTGACTGACCCACCGCTTTCGCGAGCAAGCCCGCTCCCACACAAGCTCGCTCCCACAGGAGGCGTCACTCGTTGTAGATGTCCTGATCGCCGAAGTATTTCTTCTGGATCTGCGTGTAGGTGCCATCGGCCTGGACGGCGGCGATGCCTTTGTTGATCAGCTCCACCAGGTCCTTGTCGTTCTTGCGCAGGCCCATGGCGATGTCGAGCGGCAGGGTCGGGTCCTTGAAGGCCGGGCCGGTCTTGAAGTCGGCGCCTTCAGGTTTGGACAGGAAGTTGAGCTGGGCTTCAAGCTTGTCGGTCAGGGTGGCGTCGAGGCGACCGTTTTGCAGGTCGGCGTAGTTCTGTTCCTGGGACTGGTACGCCTTGATCTGCGCGCCAAGTTTTGCCAGGTGCGCACGGGCGTAGGCTTCCTGCAGCGAGCCTTGCAGCACGCCGACCTGTTTGCCTTTCAGGGATTCGGGGGTGTCGCCGAAGTCGGCGCTTTTGCGGGTGATCACCGAGGTCGGGCTGAGGAACAGCCGGTCGCTGAAGTCGATGACTTTCTGGCGGGCCGGGGTCACGGCCATGGAGGACATGATGGCGTCGAACTTGCGGGCGCGCAGGGCCGGGATCATGCCGTCGAATTCGTTGTGGACCCACACGCATTTGACTTCCAGCTTGGCGCAGATGGCGTTGCCCAGGTCGATGTCGAAACCTTGCAGGCTGCCGTCGGCGGCGACGGATTCAAACGGTGGGTATTCGGGGAAAACCCCAAAGCGGATTTCTTTCCATTCCTGAGCCTGGGCAGCGGTTGCGGCCAATGGCAGGAGCAGCGCAGCGAAAAGTGATCGGAGCGGAGTCATGTGTATTCCCTATATTTTGTAATTGATGTCAGGGCAGTAGAAAACGGGACGCTAAGGTCAAGAGGCTTTTTGTGGCGAGGGAGCTTGCTCCCGCTGGGCTGCGCAGCGGCCCCAAAATCCTGGGAGCGCTACGCACTCCAGCGGGAGCAAGCTCCCTCGCCACATTGGGCTGCCTCACCATTGGGTGCCTCGCCACATTGGGCTGTTTGTTGTCAGAGAGAATGCTTCAAGATGGTGCGTTTTTTGTGTCGTTTACCCCTGCCGCGGCGGGCGGAATGTGCTGTTAAAACGCGGGTCACAGCGGAAACGGCTGCGGCACCCGCTGAATCGGCTTGTTGACCGGGTTTTTCCGGCCTGCCTTTCACGCAAAGCGGCAGGCCAGAGCGGTCTCAGGCGCGCTTTTTCTGCTGTGCCACCGGTGCTTGGGTCAGGCGGGCAAACAGGTCCTTGGGGTCGGCAAGGTCCGGCACCAGTTCCAGTTCGCTGCCCACGTCCAGCGCCTTGGCCACGTCCAGTACGTAACGCAGGGCGGAGTAGTCTTCGATGGCAAAACCTACCGAGTCGAACAGGGTGACCTGGCGCGCGTTTTCGCGGCCTGGCGCCTGGCCGTTGATCACTTGCCACAGCTCGGTGACCGGCGAATCTTCCGGCATGTGCTGGATTTCGCCTTCGATGCGGCTTTGTGGCTCGTACTCGACAATCACGCGGGCCCGTTCGACGATTCGTCGGTCCAGTTCGGTCTTGCCGGGGCAGTCGCCACCGACGGCATTCAGGTGCATGCCCGGTTCGATCATCTCGTCCGTGAGGATGGTGGCGTAGGCCTTGTCGGCGGTGACGGTGGTGACGATGTCGGCGCCTTTCACGGCTTCGGCAACGCTGCCTGCCAGGATCACCTTGATCGCCGGGAAGGCTTTGAGGTTGGCGGCCAGTTTGGCGGTGGCCTTGGCGTCGATGTCGAACAGGCGGATTTCAGTGATGCCCAGCATCGCGTGGAAGGCCAGGGCCTGGAACTCACTCTGGGAGCCGTTGCCGATCAGCGCCATGCTGCGGCTGTTGTCCCGGGCCAGGTAGCGCGCCACCAGGGCCGAGGTGGCGGCCGTGCGGATCGCGGTGGTCAGGGTCATTTCCGCCAGCAGCACCGGTTTGCCGGTGTCCACATCACCCAGGGCGCCGAAGGCCATGACGGTGAGCATGCCGCTCTGAGTGTTTTTCGGGTGGCCGTTCACGTATTTGAAGGCGTACAGCGACGCGTCGGACACCGGCATCAGCTCGATCACGCCCTCGGGCGAGTGGTTGGCCAGGCGTGCGCATTTTTCAAAGTCCTGCCAGCGCAGGTAGTCGGCGCGGATGTACTCGGCCATCTCGGTAATGCAGGTTTGCAGGCCTTTTTGCGAAACCAGGTAGCTCAAGTCGTTGACGTCGATATAGCGGGTCATGGGAAGACTCCTTATTGAAATGAGGGGCGGGTGGGCAGATGCACTTCCGCCAACATGCAGCGGGCACTGCCGCCGCCGATGCGTTCGATGTTGTCGATGTTCACCACCACCGGCCGGGTGTGGCGCTCCACGTGCTGGCGCTGGGCGGGCTTGAGGGAGCCCCAGGCGCTGGCCGACATCACCAGCAGCGGCTGGCCGTCGCGGTCATGGACTTCGAGCATGTTGCCGGCGAAGGCTTCCAGCTGGTCGAAGTCCAGGGCGACGATGTCTTTGCCGGTGTCGCGCAGGGAGCGTTCAAGGGCCTGGCGCTCGTGGTCATCGGGCAGGGCTTGCAGGCACACCACGGAGAGGTCGCGGCCGACACTCATCATTACGTTGCTGTGGTAGATCGGCGCGTGGTGGCGGTCGACGGCGTGGAATACGCAGACCTGGTAGTCAAGGCGTTCGGCGAACTGGCGGAGGGCATCCTGATGGGTCCGCCCGGAATGGCAGGCGTAGCTGATGCGGTGCTGGCGGTCGAGGACCATGCTGCCGGTGCCTTCGAGGAACATGTTCTGTTGTTCGAGGTGGCTGAAGTCGATGGTGTTGTGGATCGCAAAGCGTTGCTCCAGCACTTGCAGCACGCCTTTGTCGCGTTCCAGTCGTCGGTTCCGGCCTTCCATCGGGTACAGCACCAGGCTGCCGTCGGCGTGGCTGCTCCACCAGTTGTTGGGGAAGATCGAATCCGGGGTATGGGGCGCGGGGGTGTCTTGTACCACCAGCACTTCCACGCCGTGATGGCGCAGGGTGTCGACGTAGCCGTCGAACTCTTCCAGCGCTTTCTGCTGTGCCGCCAACGGGTCGAGGGGCGCGCGCTGGAAGCGGTTGTTGATCGCGGTGTCCGGGTTGAAGGCGAAGTGCGCCGGGCGGATCATCAGGACAGTGTTGGTGGTTTGCATGGGGGCACGGGTCCATGGGT
>NZ_JACAOM010000229.1:0-309 GCF_013386245.1 Pseudomonas sp. 21615526
GTACATACAAGCATATGCAATCAAGCGGCCAACTTTGCGCGCAAGGTTTGAAGATTTTTCCGGGACGAGGGTGGAAGCCTTGGAAAACAAGGCTTCGCAGCATGATGAATTTTCTTACGGGGGATTTTTACAGTGCGGGAGACTTGTCATCGAGGCAGGGCTTTGCGCCATGCTGGGGCGTTCGGTAACAAGTTGGTGCGGGAAGAGGGAAACAAAATGTGGGGGAAGAACCCCCCACCTGTTCAGGCGGCGGCAGTCAATTCGATAACGCAGCAACGGCCAATCACGCTGATGTCCAGCAGGGCGGTG
>NZ_JACAOM010000230.1:0-3427 GCF_013386245.1 Pseudomonas sp. 21615526
TCTATAAACACAAACCCCGCTCAAAAGGCGGGGTTTGTGTTTATAGACACTCCAGCTGCGTGGGGCTGGTTATCTACAGGATTTCAGAGTTTCAGGAGCTTTGCGCCTGGCGTTTCATCTCAAGGGTCTCGAGCTCGTTTTTATAATTATGAGCTTCGGCCTCGTCGTGAAACATGCCGACCAGCAGGTCTTGCTGGTGTACATCCCAGATGTGAATCCCGTGGGCTACTGCTTCGTGGGACATATGTTCATCGTCGCGTTCAGTTACTTTTACAGTCATCTGCTTGCTCCAATCTCTGGTTGATCTGCGGCAAGGCGTCGCAGGCCTTTGTTATATGATTTGTTAGCTTGCTAAGTAAATAACCAGGAATTGCAACACACCTTTACAGAAACTGGAGTAATCCCGCGAGCCCACGGAAACCGCGACATTGCGTCGCAGGGCGCTGAGTTTTATGACAAAAGTTTCATGTTGGCGTCAGGCGACAGGCGAAAAAAAGCCCCGCGTACGCGAGGCTCTTTCATTGCGCAGAGGATCAGCTGCCTTTGACAGCCTTGCCGTCAACGGTACCGTCTTGCAGCATGATGTTGTATTCCTTGCCGTCAGTCTCGACCTGGCGCAGGGCAACCAGGATGCCGCCCCAGTCCTTGGCAAACCACATTTGGGTAATGCGCTTGCTTTGAGTCGGGTCACGCACGCGCTCGACCTTGATCGCATCGATGGAGCCGGCTTTGGTCTGGACCTTTTCCGGGCCGATCACGCGGAAGTCGTAGGTATCGACATCAGTGCCTTCGACGACGTTGTAGCTCATGCTTTTCTTGCCGGCTGCCACATCGCGCTGCAATGCCAGCTGGTAGGTCGACTTGTCGAGCATGCCGCTTTGAAGGGCCACGTTGACCGGGTCCTTGTTTTCAAAGCCGGTGACTTTCTTGGCCGTCTGATCGAAGTCGAGGTTGATCTTCTTCGTCTTGCCCAGGCCACCGCGTTCGAAGGTGTAGCTCACCGGTTGCAGGGCGTCTTTGTCGAAGCGGATCACGCTGGTTTCAGTCAGGCTGGCGATCATCATGGAAGCCTTGAAATTCAAGGTCCAGCTGCCGTTGTCATTCTTGGTCAGGCTGCGTTCTGCCGAACCACTCATGGGCAACTGTTTCCAGTCGGCGGTGTAGCTGGCGGAGAAAGGGTGAAGGTCTGCCGCTTGCACGGCAGGCAAGGCGAACAGCGCAAAAGCGAAGAGCAGGGCGCGACGCATAAAGTCTCCTAGGTTCGAATCAAGTGGCCGCTGGCCGCAAGTAACTGACCGTCCAATAATGCACCGTGGTCGCCAAGAATCAACCGTCCCTCAGCGAACCAGCGAACAGCCAGCGGGTAAATCCTGTGTTCCTGGGTGTGAACCCGTTGCGCAAGCGTCTGCGCAGAGTCCGCAGACTCTACCGGAACTACTGCCTGTACGACCAGAGGCCCGCCATCGAGTTCCTCGGTGACAAAGTGCACGCTGCAGCCGTGCTCGGTGTCGCCGGCCTCCAGGGCACGCTGGTGGGTGTGTAACCCTTTGTATTTTGGCAGCAGGGACGGGTGGATATTCAGCAGACGCCCGTTGTAGTGACGCACGAAGTCAGCGCTGAGAATGCGCATGAAGCCGGCCAGTACCACGAGTTTGGGGTTGAAGGCGTCGATCAGTTCGATCAAGGCGCTGTCGAAGGCCTCGCGGCCTTCGAAAGCCTTGTGATCCAGGGAGCGGGTGTCGATACCTGCGTCCCTGGCGCGTTGCAGGCCGTAGGCGTCGCTGCGGTTGGAAATCACCGCAGCGATGCGCACCGGGCTGTCGCCGGCGCGCGTGCTGTCGATCAGGGCCTGCAAGTTACTGCCGGTGCCGGAGAGCAGCACCACGACATCACAGGTTGCAGGCATCAGTGCGCCTTAAGGTTCTTCAGTTCAACCTGAGCCGCGCCTTCAGGGGCGGTAGCGATCTGGCCGATGACCCAAGGCTGTTCGCCGGCTTCACGCAATACGTTCAGCGCGCTTTCAACGTGCTCTTGAGCCACGCAGATGACCATGCCCACGCCGCAGTTCAGCACGCGGTGCATCTCGGTTTCGTTGACGTTGCCTTTCTCTTGCAGCCAGTCGAAGACTGCCGGGCGCTGCCAGCTGGCCACGTCGACAATCGCCTGGGCGCCTTCAGGCAGTACGCGCGGGATGTTGTCCAGAAGGCCGCCACCGGTGATGTGGGCCATGGCCTTGACCGCGCCGGTGTCCTTGATCAGCTTGAGCAACGGCTTCACGTAGATGCGGGTCGGGGCCATCAGCAGGTCGGTCAAGGGCTTGCCGTCGAGCTGGATGGTTTCGATGTCGGCGCCGGACACTTCGATGATCTTGCGGATCAGCGAGTAGCCGTTGGAGTGCGGGCCGGACGATGGCAGGGCCAGCAGGGCGTCACCGGCAGCCACCTTGGAGCCGTCGATGATTTCGGATTTTTCGACAACGCCGACGCAGAAACCGGCCAGGTCGTAGTCTTCGCCTTCGTACATGCCTGGCATTTCAGCGGTTTCGCCGCCGACCAGGGAGCAGCCGGACAGTTCGCAGCCAGCGCCAATGCCGGTGACCACCTGGGTAGCGGTCTCGACGTTGAGCTTGCCGGTGGCGTAGTAGTCAAGGAAGAACAGCGGCTCGGCGCCGCACACCACCAGGTCGTTCACGCACATGGCAACCAGGTCGATGCCGATGCTGTCGTGCTTGTTCAGGTTCAGTGCCAGGCGCAGCTTGGTGCCCACACCGTCGGTGCCGGAGACCAATACAGGCTGCTTGTAGCCGGCCGGGATCTCGCAGAGGGCGCCAAAACCGCCCAGGCCGCCCATGACTTCGGGGCGCGCAGTGCGCTTGGCGACGCTCTTGATGCGTTCGACCAATGCTTCACCGGCGTCGATGTCTACACCGGCGTCCTTGTAGCTCAGGGAGGGTTGCTTGCTCATGATCCAGGCCTTTAGGGGGGATTCAGGGGTAACGACCGAATGCGGCGGGTGTACCGAAACCTGAAGTTTCAGCACGGCCTGCCATTGACGGTCTGCGAAGGCGCGCGATTTTATCAGGCTTGAGGGGCAGCGGCCATCCTCGGGCCGACGGGCAGGGGCAATAGCTGTTAAAAAAATCGCTAATCGAGTCGGTCACAGGCCCTATTAAGGTATAGCCTTTAACTCGCTATCGTTATGACAGTACAAAAACTTGCCGAGACCCTGTGAATGTTTTGCCGGTCGCTGTGGTCACAGCCTTGCTCAACAGTGTTCACGCGGTCTGTTCCAACCGCTTATTTGCCGTTCGGGAATCTTCTTTCATGGGTCTGAGTAAATATTTTTTTGTGGGCTGCTTGTCGTTGGTCAGCCTGGCGAGTCATGCCGAAACCCTCAATGGTCTCTATCAAGTGCTGGAGCCGGTCAG
>NZ_JACAOM010000231.1:0-701 GCF_013386245.1 Pseudomonas sp. 21615526
TCTACGCCACCGGCATTGTGTGAGGTTGATATGACGACATTGAACGGCAAGACCGCCCTGGTCACCGGTTCCACCAGCGGCATCGGCCTGGGCATCGCCCTGAGCCTGGCCAAGGCCGGCGCCAACCTGATCCTCAACGGCTTCGGCGATGCCAGCGCGGTGATCGCCCAGGTGCAGGCCTTCGGCGGCAAGGTCGGGCATCATCCGGCCGACGTCAGCGACCCGGCGCAGATCGCCGAGATGATCGCCTACGCCGAGCGCGAGTTTGGCAGCATCGACATTCTGGTGAACAACGCCGGGATCCAGCATGTGGCGCCGGTGGACGAATTCCCGGTGGAGCGCTGGGATTCGATCATTGCGATCAACCTGTCGTCGGTGTTCCACAGCACGCGTTTGAGCCTGCCGGGCATGAAAGCCAAGGGTTGGGGGCGAATCGTCAATATCGCCTCGGTGCATGGGCTGGTGGGTTCGGTGGGCAAGGCGGCTTACGTCGCTGCCAAGCACGGGGTGATCGGGCTGACCAAGGTGGTGGGCCTGGAAACAGCCCAGAGTAATGTCACCTGCAATGCCATCTGCCCGGGCTGGGTGCTGACGCCGCTGGTGCAGAAGCAGATTGATGACCGCATTGCCAGCGGGGTTGACCCGCAGCAGGCGCAGCAGGATTTGCTGGCGGAGAAGCAGCCGTCGCTGGAGTTCGTGAC
>NZ_JACAOM010000232.1:0-2353 GCF_013386245.1 Pseudomonas sp. 21615526
GGGCATTGAGCACCACGGTCAACGAACTGAGGGACATGCCGATCGCCGCCCAGATGGGAGTGATCCAGCCGAGGGCGGCAAACGGCAACATCAGGCCATTGTACAGCCCGGCCCACAGCAGGTTTTCAATGATTACCCGGCGGGTGCGCCGGGCCAGGGTAAAGGCTTGCACCAGGGCGTCGAGGCGGTTCGACAGCAACACCGCGTCGGCGCTGGTCTTGGCCAGGTCGGTGGCCGAGCCCATGGCCACGCTGATATCGGCGGCGGCCAGCACCGGCACATCGTTGACGCCATCGCCGAGCATCAGCACCTTGCGGCCTTCCTTGTGCAACTGTTGCAGCATTTGCAGCTTGTCATCGGGGCGCAGGCCGCCATGGGCTTCGTCGATGCCCAGCTCGGCGGCGACACTGGCAACCATCGGCGAGCTGTCTCCCGACAGCAGCAACGTGCGCCAGCCGCGTGCCTTGCAGGCGGCGAGCAAGGCGGGCGCGTCGCTGCGCAGGCGGTCATCCAGGACAAACCAGGCCAGGGCGCCGTCGGTGTCGCCCAGCAGCAGCCATTGGCCGGCTTCCTTCGGCGAGGCGGGGAGGGCGCAGCCGCTCAGTTCGCAGACAAAACCCGGCTGGCCAATGCGCAACCGGCGGTCACCGACGCGGCCTTCCAGGCCCAGGCCCGGCGTGCTGAGCACTTCATCCGCCGCCAACGGCGCGCGGCCGAATGCGCGGGCGATCGGATGTTCCGAACGTTGCTCCAGCGCCGCCGCAAGGCTCAGGCACTCGTCGCTGCCCAGCAGGCTCAACGGGCGGATCGCGCGCAACGCCAGGCGACCTTCGGTAAGGGTGCCGGTCTTGTCGAAAATCACCGTGTCGATCTGGTTCAGGCCTTCCAGCACGTGGCCGCGGGTCAGCAGCAGGCCGAGTTTGTGCAGGGTGCCGGTGGCTGCCGTCAGGGCGGTGGGTGTTGCCAGTGAGAGGGCGCAAGGGCAGGTCGCAACCAGCATCGCCAGGACGATCCAGAACGCCCGTGACGAATCCAGCTCCCACCACACCAGGCCGATGACCGCAGCGGCGACCAACGAGCACAACAGGAACCATTGGGCGGCGCGGTCGGCGATCTCCGCCAGCCGGGGTTTCTCCGCCTGGGCCCGCTCCAGCAGGCGCACGATGGCCGACAGGCGCGTGTCGTGGCCCAGGGCGCGGACTTCGACGGTCAGCGCACCTTCGACGTTGAGGGTACCGGCAGTGACGGCATCGCCGACCTGGCGTGGTTGCGGCAGGTACTCGCCGGTCAGCAGCGATTCGTCGATGCTCGACTGGCCGTCGAGGATGATGCCGTCTGCTGGCAGCACCGCCCCCGGATGCACCAGTACCCGGTCGCCCAGGGCCAGTTCGCTGAGCAGGATCCGTTCACTTTGCCCGTCGGCACTCATGCGCAGGCACGAGGCTGGCAACAGGTTGACCAATTGCGCGGTGGCTGCCGCCGTACGTTCCCGGGCGCGACGCTCCAGGTAACGCCCGGCCAGCAGGAACAGGGCAAACATGCCGACTGCATCGAAATACAGTTCGCCGGTGCCGGTGATGGCGGTCCAGATTCCGGCCAGGTAGGCACCGCCAATGGCCAGGGACACCGAAACATCCATGGTCAGGTGGCGGGTGCGCAGGTCGCGCATCGCCCCCTTGAAAAACGGCGCGCAGCTGTAGAACACGATGGGCGTTGTCAGAAACATCGCGACCCAGCGCAGGATCACGTGCAGCTCCGGGCTCAGGTCGATATTGAATTCCGGCCAGGTGGCCATCGTCGCCATCATCGCCTGGAACCACAGCAGCCCGGCCACCCCCAGTTGACGCAGGGCCAGGCGGTTTTCGCTGGCCAGTTGTTCGGCGGCGCGGTCGGCTTGGTACGGGTGGGCGGCGTAGCCGATGTGACGCAATTCGCCGAGCAGTTGGCTCAGGGGCAATTGCCCGTCGGCCCAGCGCACGTGCAGGCGGTGGTTGGACAGGTTCAGGCGTGCCTCGGCCACGGCGGGCAGGCTGCGCAGGTGTTTTTCGATCAGCCAGCCACAGGCGGCGCAACTGATGCCTTCCATCAACAGTGTGGCTTGCGACAGGTCACCGTCGTGGCGCACGAAAGGCTTTTGCACATCGGCACGGTCATACAGCGCCAGCTCGTCCACCAGTTGCACCGGCAGCGCCTCGGGGTTGGCCGAGGCTTCGCTGCGGTGCTGGTAATAGCTTTCCAGGCCACCGGCGACAATCGCCTCGGCCACCGCCTGGCAGCCCGGGCAGCACAGCTCGCGGGGCTCGCCGAGGATCAGGGCAGTGAACCGGCTGCCGGGCGGCACGGGCAGGGCGCA
>NZ_JACAOM010000233.1:0-451 GCF_013386245.1 Pseudomonas sp. 21615526
CGGTGGAAACCTGGGTGCCGTTGAGCAGCGCCAGGCCTTCCTTGGCCGCCAGGGTCAGCGGCGTCAGGCCGGCAACTTTCAGCGCTTCGGTAGCTTCCAGCCATTCGCCTTTGTAGCGGGCCTTGCCTTCGCCCAGCAGCACCAGCGACATGTGGGCCAATGGCGCCAGGTCACCGGAGGCGCCCACCGAACCTTTCAGTGGAATGTGCGGGTAGACCTCGGCATTGATCAGGGCGATCAGCGCGTCGATCACCTGCCGGCGAATCCCGGAAAAACCCCGGCTCAGGCTGTTGACCTTGAGCACCATGACCAGCCGTACCAGCGCATCGCTGATGGGCTCACCGACGCCGGCGGCGTGGGACAGCACCAGGGAACGCTGGAGGTTTTCCAGGTCTTCGCTGGCAATGCGGGTCGAGGCCAGCAGGCCGAAACCGGTGTTGATGCCGTAGGC
>NZ_JACAOM010000234.1:0-2808 GCF_013386245.1 Pseudomonas sp. 21615526
TTGACACACCGCTTTTGCGAGCAAGCCCGCTCCCACATTTTTGATCGTGTTTCGTCAGCAGTCAGGTCACCAGTTGATTGATTTCGATGATCGGCAGCAGCACGGCCATGACGATGACCAACACCACGGCCCCCATCACCACGATCATCAGTGGCTCAAGCAACGCCGTCATGCCCATCGCCCGACGCTCGATATCCCGCGACAGGGTTTGCGCCGCGCGCTCGAGCATTGGCGGCAGCGAGCCGGTTTTTTCGCCGCTGGCGATCAGGTGGATCAGCACGGGCGGAAAGACCTTTTCCACCGCCAGCGCAGGAGCCAGGTTGACGCCCTCGCGCACCTTGGCCGTCGCGTCGCTGACACACTGGCTCAGGCGGTCGTTGGACAAGGTCTGGCGCGCCGCTTCCAGGGCGCGCAACAACGGCACGCCCGCCCCGCCGAGAATCGCCAGGGTCGAGGCAAACCGCGCGGTGTTGAGGCCCAGTACAAAACGCCCGATCAACGGCAGGCGCAACACCCGGCTGTGCCAGCTCAACCGCGCCACGGGGTTGCGCAGGTACAGGCGCCAGCTCCAGAAACCACCCACGATCCCGGCAAAACACAGCCAGCCCCAGGCGCGGATAAAGTCACTCGCATTGAGCATCGCCAACGTCAGCCCCGGCAGGTCCTGGCGAGCCTGGGAAAACGCACTGACCACCTGCGGCACCACGTAGCTGAGCAGGAAAATCACAATGCCGATGGACACCAGCCCCACCACGCCCGGGTAGATAAACGCCGTGAGGATCTTGCCCCGCAGGTTATTGCGCTCCTCGATGTAGTCGGCGAGGCGCTCCATGACCTGGGCCAGGTCGCCGGACTCCTCCCCCGCCGCGATCAGCGCCCGATAGATCGACGGAAAGTCCCGGGGCCGGGCGGCCAACGCATCGGCCAGGCGCATGCCGCTGCGCACATCGGCGCGCACCGCGCTCAAGGTCTGGGCGATGTGTTTTTTCTCGGCTTGCTCCACCGTGGCGCTCAACGCGGCCTCCAGTGGCAGGCTCGCACCGAGCAGGCTCGCCAGCTGGCGCGTGGCCCAGGCCAGGTCATTGTCCGAGAGCTTGGCGCTGAACCGGCCGCCACCGCCGGCACGTTCGTTGTTGTTCTCGACCTGCACCCGCAAGGCCGTCAGGCCACGGCTGCGCAGGTGGGCAAAGGCGCCGCTCTGGCTGTCTGCCTCAAGGTGCCCGGACTCCAGCTTGCCGCTGGCGTCGGCGGCTTCGTAGCGGTATCGGTTCATCAGGCGTCCCGTGTTACGCGCAGGATTTCTTCGGGGGCGGTGGCGCCGCTGCGTACCCAGCGTTCGCCATCCTCACGCATGCTGAACATGCCGGCGCGGCGTGCGGCGGCCTTCAAGGCCTGCTCGCCGGCGCCCTGGTGGATCAGCCCGCGCAGCTCGTCGTCGATGCAGAACAATTCATGGATACCGGTACGCCCGCTGTAACCGATCTGGTTGCACTGCGCGCACCCGACAGGCCGCCAGGTGCCGGGCGCGGCCGGGTCTTCCTGCTTGCAGTGCGGGCACAGCCGACGCACCAGGCGCTGGGCCAATACGCCGAGCAGTGACGAGGCCAGCAGGAACGGTTCGACGCCCATGTCGATCAAGCGGTTGACCGCCGAGACGGCGTCGTTGGTGTGCAGGGTGGCGAGCACCAGATGGCCCGTGAGCGAGGCCTGGACGGCAATTTGTGCGGTCTCCAGGTCGCGGATTTCGCCGATCATGATGATGTCCGGATCCTGGCGCAGGATTGCCCGCAGGGCCAGGGCGAAGGTCATGTCGATCTTGGCGTTGACCTGGATCTGGCTGATGCCCGGCAGGTCGTATTCCACCGGGTCTTCGACGGTCAGGATATTGCTGGTGCTCGCATCCAGCCGAGCCAGGGCGGCGTAGAGGCTGGTGGTCTTGCCGCTGCCGGTGGGGCCGGTGACCAGCACGATGCCGTGGGGTTGGCGGATCAGGGTGTCGAGTTTGGCCAGGACGGCGGGGTCCATGCCGAGGGTTTCCAGCTGCAGGCGGCCGGCTTGTTTGTCCAGCAGGCGCATCACTACGCGCTCGCCATGGCCGGTGGGCACGGTGGAGACGCGGATATCGATGGGGCGACCGGCCACGCGCAGGGCGATGCGGCCGTCCTGGGGCAGGCGTTTTTCGGCGATATCGAGTTGGGCCATGATCTTGATGCGTGAGACCAGAGCGCCGTGCAGGGCCTTGCGCGGGGACACCACGTCACGCAGCGTGCCGTCGACGCGGTAGCGCACCACGGAGTGGGTTTCGTAGGGTTCGATGTGGATGTCGCTGGCTTCGTCGCGGGCGGCCTGGGTGAGCAAGGCGTTGATCATGCGGATCACCGGGGCGCCGTCCTGGGTGTCGAGCAGGTCGGTGATTTCGGGGATGTCTTGCATGAGGCGGTCGAGGTCGACTTCGTTTTCGGCGGCGCCCACGACGGCGGCGGCGCTGCCGGTGTCGGCGTAGGCAGTGGCCAGGAGGCCGTCGAGTTCGTCGTCGCGCACCTGGATCAGGTGGGTTTGGCCGAACTGGCGGTGGACTTCGCTGATGGACCAGCCGGGGGTCGAGGGGCAGATGGTCAGCGTCGGGCCCTGGGTTCCCGGGTGAAGGAGGATGCGTTGGGATTTGGCCCAGGCGTAAGGCAGGAGGCTCATGCTTTTGGGCTTCGTTTGGTTGAGTACATATCCATTCCTTCGGTAACGGCTTCGATTGGTTCCGCTCTTACAGCGGCTCACTTTTGAACAGCGCAAAAGTAAGCAAAACGCTCTTGC
>NZ_JACAOM010000235.1:0-553 GCF_013386245.1 Pseudomonas sp. 21615526
TGGAAATACCAGCGTAACGATCAAGGCGATATCACTCGCAAGACTGATCCGGATGGCAATTACACCGAATACACCTACACCCAACACGGAAAGCTCACGGGTGTTTGGTATCCGGATAACAGCAGCCAACGCTTTATCTGGAACGAACGCGGCCAGCTCATTGAAGAAAAACTGGCGAATGGCGGTGTGCGGCGTTATCGCTATGACGAGCTGGGGCGGCAGGTGGCTTGCGAGGATGAGCATGGTGCGCTGACCCAGTATCAGTGGGACGCCGTAGGTCGTTTGCTGAAAGTGATTCAGCCTGACGGGGCCACACGCGAATTCAGCTACAACCCGTACGGAAAAATCACTGCTGAGCGCGACGAGTTGGGCCGCGTCACCCGCTACGAATACGCCGATGGTCTGCACCTGATCAGCCGCCGGATTAATCCGGACGGCACGCAGCTTAAATACCGTTATGACAATGTTCGGCTGTTACTGACCGAGATTGAAAACGAGGTCGGCGAAACCTATCGGCTCGACTATCACGCCAACGGCCTGATCCAGCAGGAAA
>NZ_JACAOM010000236.1:0-361 GCF_013386245.1 Pseudomonas sp. 21615526
TGCGCCAGTGCCGGTCCAGGCGCAGCGAGGCGTGGGTGGAGCGCGCGCCGGTGACTTCGAACAGGCGGCTGCACAGCTCCAGGCCGTTGCGGGTGGCAGCGACCTTGGCCGTGGCGATGGCGATGGCCAGCTCGCCGCGCTCGCTTTCACTGAGGCTCGGGCCCTTGGCCCAGGCCTGGTCCAGCAGTTCGGCGGCGCGTTCCACCAGCAGGCGCACGCCTTCCAGCGCGACCCAGAATTCGCCGTAGTGGTTGAGCACGTACGGGTCCTGGCGAATGTCCTGCACCGTGGATTTATGCCAGGGCCGGGTTTCGGTCAGGGTGTAATTCCGGGCTTCGGCAAACGCGCCTTCGGCGATGCC
>NZ_JACAOM010000026.1:0-43712 GCF_013386245.1 Pseudomonas sp. 21615526
GGTGTCATCGAATCGCACTTCGGTATCTTCGCGCTGCTGGCGGTGCTGACGTTCTACCGCGACTGGCTGCCTATCCTGGTGGCCGCCGTCACCATCGCGGTGCACCACGTGGTGTTTCATGCCTTGCAGCACCAGGGTTTCCCGGTGTTTGTGATGGAGCATCACGGCGGCTGGAGCATGATTTTCGTCCACGCGTTCTACGTGGTGATGGAGACGGTCGCCCTGCTCTACCTCGCGGTTCACAGCCAGAAAGAGGCGGTAGAAAGTCAGGAGATGCTCGAAAAGATGCTCGCCGTCACCACCCAGTTCAGCGGTGAGGCCGTCAAGGGCAGCCCGGAAAAAGTTCATGTCTCACTGGCGACGCGCTTTGACCACTTTCTGACCCAGATCACCGGCCTGATCGACGGCGTCGCCCGTGACTCCCACGGCCTCGGCCAACTCGGGCAGGAACTAGCCCACGCCAGCGGCACCCTGGAAAAAGGCGCGCGCCACCAACTGGCGGAAATCGCCCAGATGACCGGTTCCATGCAGCGCATGGAAGATGCCATGGGCCATATCGCCGTGCACGTGGAGCATGCCGTCGAGCACGCGGGGCAAGCCAGCCAGCAGATCATCCGTGGCCAGGAAAGCGTCGGCCGCGCCCAGCTGGAAATCACTCAACTCGCCACCCGCCTCCACGACACTAACGAGACGGTCGAAGGGCTGGCCGTGCAAGCCGAACAGATCGGCTCGGTGCTGGAGGTGATCAACAGCATCGCCAACCAGACCAACCTGCTGGCCCTCAACGCCGCCATCGAAGCCGCCCGCGCGGGTGAGCAAGGGCGCGGGTTTGCCGTGGTCGCCGATGAGGTACGCAGCCTGGCGCAACGCACGGCGGTGTCGACGCAGGAGATCAAGACGATTATTGAAGGGTTGCAACACGGCAGTCGGCAAGCGGTTGAAGCCATGCACGACAGTCGCCAGGGCGTGGAGCGCTGCGTGGAGGACAGTCAGTTGGCGGTGGAGATGCTGCAGGCGGTGGGCAATGATATTTCGCAGATCGATCAGTTGAATGGGCGGATTGTGTCGACCACCCGTGAGCAATCCACGGCGAATGTGGAGATTGTCGGGCGGCTGCAGTCGGTGCAGAGCATCGCGCAGAATACGGCGCAGGATGTGGAGACGCTGGCCAGGAGCAGTGAGCGGTTACCGCCGATTGCGGTACGGCTGGATGCGCTGGGGCGCCGGTTTCATCAGTGATTGGGAGCATGGGCCGGTGCTTGATTCAAGCGCTGCTTCTGACGCGGATTGTTAGTCCAGGCGTGAGCGTCGCTACGGGCAGATCGGGTTTCAATCAAATGAATCGGGCCCTTTCTGCTCCTTTATTTGGACGTGCCGTGTTCATTTTGAGCGTGGGCCGGATAACGCATAGCGGCTTGCCTCTTCCATCAAGTCATCGCACATCGGATTGGCTTTGAGCATGTACGCAGCCGGGTCGATTATCGACAAGCCAGGCGATGTCTCTTCTGTGGCAGATGCCCAAACTTCTCCCATTGGCCCGACAATCTATTTCACTGCCCTCGCAGGTGCGTAGGGGTTGATTTACCGCTACCTTCCCTGGAAATCTTGCAAAGAGACGATGCACATGGATGTTGAATGGGCGCATGCCATCGAAGCCGCAGAAAGCGAGTACTTGTGTTCCCGCGTTGAGAGCTTGTCGCGGGTTAGTGGAAATCCTTTTGGTGCTCGTGTGTTTTTCAATGGGGCCTTTCCGTGCTTTCAGGTGAAGGCAACACCTAGCCCGATGTTCAATCGTATCTACGGTGACAGCACCGGCAACCCCCTTTCACTGCTGAGCTTGCTCAAGGAGTCAGCGGAGTATTCAACAGTAACGCCCCTTATCGGGAAAGCCTCGACGTTGGAGCAATTCGCTTTTGTGGGTGAGGAGCGATTCGAGCGTTTGAGGGGGTGGACGCATCTGCAGCTTGCGTGCCCCATCGAGGATGCGGTGTTGACCCCCCAATTATTCAACATCGAAGAGGCCACTTCAGACTCTCTCCCGGAGTTCGCGGCAGTTCATGCGAGTGGCTTTCATACCAAGCCAGAGCATCGTCAGTTGAGCCAGGCTTGTTTTGCAGGACTGATGTCGAATGAACGCCTGAAAATCTACGTCCTTAAAGCTGATGGGCAAGTCGTTGCAGGCGCGTTGATGTACCTGGCCAGCAATGGCGTTGCCTACCTGGGCACGGCTGCCACTCGAAAAAATGCACGAGGCTTGGGCTATCATGGAGCGCTGATATCTCACCGGATAGAGCAAGCAAAGAAGCACGGCAGCCTGGTGATTGCTGCAACTGCGCTTCCAAGTTCACAGAGTCGCCGTAATTTGCAGCGCATTGGGCTGGCGGCGTCTCATGCTCAGGCGCTGTACCGCTTGGCAGATGGTTGAAACAGATTCGTAATCTACCTTCCGCTTGTGCGAACGGTAGATGTAAAAAGCTGCTGCGCCTATGGCGAAAATGGTAAGTCAGCCAGAGCTGTTCATATTCATTTAAAACCTCGGCACATCGACGTCGCGCAGAAGTTCCTCGGTGGCACATTTGAAACGCTCCACCAGAAAGTCCAACAGGACCCGCACTCTGGCAATTCGGTACCGATTGCCATGCAGCACCGCAAACACCCCAGCTTCTGCTACGCAATAGTCAGGCAGCAGCACCTTCAACCGCCCGGCACGGATATCCGCTGCTGCGTCCCAAATGGTCTTGCGTGCAATGCCATGACCGGCCAATGCCCAAGCACGTGCCACGGCGCCATCGTTGGTTTCCCAGGCGCTTTCCAATGGCACACTGTGGTTCCATGTCTGGCCGTCCACCCTGAAATGAAAGGTGTTTAAAGGACCCGCCGGAGTCACCAGCAGAATAAATTTATGCCCGGTGAGCTCGGCCGGCGTCTGCGGCTCGCCGTGGCTCGCCAGGTAGTCCGGCGAGGCACAAAGCACCCGCCAGTTGGGTGCCAGTTGCCGGGCGATCAACGAGCTATCACGCAGTGGGCCGAAACGAATGGCCAGGTCGACATCGTCCTGTACCAGGTTAGACATAGCGTCCGACAAGGTCAGCGCCACCTTCAACTGCGGATGCTGCGCGCAAAAGGTCTCGAGCCAGTCATTAAGCAGGTGACGGCCAAAGTCAGTAGAGGCAGACAGACGGACTTTACCGCGTACTTCCTGCTGACTCGCCTGCAACCCCGCCTCCGCCTCATCAATGGCGCGCAAGGCGACCCAGCATTGCTGCAGATAGAACCGGCCTTCATCAGTCAGCCGCAGTTGACGGGTTGTGCGATCAAACAAGCGGGTATGCAGTGCCGCCTCCAATTTGAGCAACCGTGCACTGGCCGCCGCCGGCGACAACCCCAACTTGCGTCCAGCGGCTGAAAGACTGCCGAGGTCGGCAGCCTCAACGAACAAGCGCATGTCCCCCAATCGATCAGTGGCCATCTTCAATCCAGATTTGATTAAGCATCAAATTCTAGACCAATTATCAAATCACAGACACTTCATCACAATCAGGCCTCACCTGTTTTTCGAGCAAGCTCATGAACCGCGAAGAATCGATTCAACCCACCCCCCCGCCGTCCTCAGAACTACCTATCACTGGCTTACTGGCCCTGACCACCGCGAGTTTTATCGCCACTGCCAACGAGAGCGTACCCGCCGGCCTGTTGCCACACATCTCCGACACGTTTGAGGTTTCCCAGGCATGGGCGGGGCAATGGGTCACCGCGTGTGCCCTCGGTTCCGGGCTGGCGGCCGTTCCCTTGACCTTGGCCTTGCAAGGTTGGCCACGGCGCCTTGTGTTATTACTGACAGTGGGGGTGTTCTGTTTGTGCAACGCGGTAACTGCCTTGTCGCCGTATTTTGCCCTCACCCTGGTCGCGCGCCTGATCGTCGGGGTCGCCACTGGTGTGGCGTGGAGCCTGTTGGCCGGTTATGCGCGACGCATGGTCGCCGCGCCCTTGCAAGGCCGCGCGATGGCAGTGGCTATGCTGGGTATCCCCGTCGCCTTGGCGCTGGGCGTACCACTGAGTGCCTGGCTGGGTGAACAGATCGGTTGGCGCAATGTGTTCGGGCTGCTAGCGGCGTTGAGCCTGGCGCTGATGGTTTGGATTCGGCTGAATGTCCCTGACTTTGCCGGGCAACGGGCTGGCCAGCGCTTGTCCCTGGGTCACGTTTTTTGCAGGCCAGGCGTGCGACCGGTGCTGACGGTAGTTATGCTGTGGATCATGGCTCATTACATGCTCTACACCTATATTGCGGCATTCCTGGCATCGGTCGGGTTGGATGGACAGGTCGAGCAGGCATTGCTTGCGTTCGGCATTGCGGCTCTCGTGGGTATCTGGCTCACTGGGCTATTGATTGACCGCTGGCTGCGGCGGTTGGTGCTGTTGAGCCTGGCCGGGTTTGCGCTGGTATCGCTGGCATTGGCGTTGGGTGGCTTGCCTGCCATAGCGGTTTATGTGGCGATGGCTGCCTGGGGCCTGAGTTACAGCGGTGCACCGACCCTGCTACAGACAGCTTTGGCGAATGCTGCTGCCGACGGTGCCGATGTGGCTCAGTCGATGCTGGTGACCGTGCTGAACCTCGCGTTTGCGGGCAGTGCCGTAGTGGGCGGTGTACTGCTTGAGACGACAGGCGTGGGATCGATCCCCTGGGCAACCTTGGGATTGGTGCTGCTGGCCTGGTTGGTTGTTAAGGTGGGTGGCCAAGCTGGGTTCAGGAGCTTGTCCAAGCCCTGACCGGTTTTACTGCCGCTTAGTCCGAATTCGGCTCAGCCAAAATGCAGGCAAGCCAGTTCACACAAATGCTGTGTGATGCCTTCCTCGGAGTGTTCCGGAGCTGCAATCAACAGCATCTCCGAGGCACTCGATGAGGCTCAAGCGACGGCACGCAACGCCGGTGATATTACGCCGCCGCTCAATCCCAACTTCGTCATTCTAAGCAGCTCGATTAAATTGTTCGGAGCGCCGTCTGAGTATCTGCGTCCAGTTCAGATGCTCGCTTACTACCCTGACGAAGTCCTCAAGCGCTAATTTTAGTTCGATGAAGCACGCCTAGCCGAGCAGAGCATCCTAGTGTCACAGGCCATTTGAACGGCCTCTGACTGCTAACATTCCGTTGGCAGCCAGTCGGATAATGGCCGTAACGTTGGGCCTCATAGTGGTGAGGCATTTTCAGACGATATAGCCACTTATGCCGTCCCATAGAAGTTTTACCGCCGTGACTACGAGCAGGCAGTAGCAGGCAAGGTACATCTGGCGTTGATCCAGCTTGGTGTGCAGTCGCCAGCCCAGCCAGACACCACTTGGAACTGCTAACAGGCAGATGACCATCAGGCTTAGCACGTTACCGGTGGGCCTGGCTAACAGCAGCCAAGGCACTGCCTTGAGCAGATTGCCTACGGTAAAGAACATGCTGGTGGTGCCGGCATAGGTTTTCTTGCTTAGACCGAGCGGCAACAGGTACATCGCTAATGGTGGCCCACCAGAATGCGCGACCATAGTCGTGATCCCAGAGGTGACGCCTGCGGACACCGCCTTGAGCGATGAGCGCTGGCTGACCCTGATTTCCCCACCGGCTTTGAACCAGAGGCCGACAAAAATCAGGGTAACCGCCGCCATCACTAACGCGACTGCGCGGTGATCCATGACGCGAAAGAGTAGATAGCCGACACCGATGCCGACAATCAGACCTGGTAACAACAGCACCAGGTCGGGTTTAGACCAAGTGGATGGCTTCCAGTAACGCAGGCCGAACAGGTCCATCGCGATAAACAACGGCGCTAGCAGTCCGCCGGCTGTGAGCGGATCCATCACCAGCGACAGCAGCGGAATGCCGACAATGGAGAAGCCTCCACCGAAGGCACCTTTCATAAAGCAGATCAAAAAAACTCCGGCGAAGGTCACCAGAATCGTGGTGGTGGTCAACTCAAAGTCCACGGTGCTGCCCCCTGATCCGGCTGCTCAAGGTTGGCCAGCATTATCGAAGAAAGCTCAACGTGCCCGCGCTCGCGCAAGTGCGCGATCGCAGACAAGCGATCAGCGTGCGACTTGTTTTGATTGAGCTTGCGCTTGCATTCAACGCACTGCATTTCGATCTCGATACCGACGACTCTCGACACCATCTCGTCCAGATATTCACGCGGCGCATCGCCCATCTTCCAGGGCTTGATCTCCTTGGACTCCTGGTGGCGAGTCAGCTGGGCCAGGGTGCGGCGCAGGAGCTTTTCTTCCGACATCACGCGCATGACGCCATGCACATGCACCACCTCGTAGTTCCATGTGGGAACCTGGCGATGCGTTTCGTGCTTGGACGCATACCAGTTGGGCGAAATGTAGCCTTCTGCCCCCCTGAAGATCACCATGACAGGCGTGCCGCCGGCGCAACGTTGCCACACAGGATTGGCGCGGGCCACATGAGCGGTCAGCAACCCGTATGTTCCGTGGCCGGTATCGAGTTCAAAGGGAATGTGGTCCGCATCCATGCCGGATTCACCCTCAGTCACGAGGATGCCCAGCGGATTGTCGCGGATAATTCGGTGCAACTGTTCCGGGCGGTGCTCTGCGAAGTGTTCGGGAATGTACATGGGATTTCACTACGGATTGTTGGGAGTCCATAATGTCGACCACGACCTGCATCATCGAAAGTGCCAGTTTCGAGGTTTTTCCATGGGCCAGTTTTCAGCCAATCCGGATGCATTTTCCCGCGGCGCGCAACGTCGGATCTATGCCAGGCTGCGCGCGCAGATAGAAGACGGCACGCTTGCCGCCGGCACGAGGCTCATGTCGACGCGGGCAATCGCGGCCGAACTCGGCGTGTCGCGAACCACGGTAACGGCGGCTTACGAGCAACTGGCGGCCGAAGGCTTTGTCCTGACATCAGTGGGCAAGGCCGCCACGGTAGCGAGCATAATCAGCACTCAATCCGGGCATGCCCAAGGGGACTCGGCGCAGCAAAAGGAACTGCCGCCAGTGCTTTCCCTTTACGGGCAACGAGTGGCCATCATGAAGCCGTACAACATGGCGTCACCCCAAGCCCGCATCGATTTCAGGTACGGCTCGGTCGCTACCAGGGATTTTCCGGCGCTGGGTTGGCAGCGCGCCTACCGTTCCGAACTAGTCAAGCGTCAACCGAGCCTCGCTTACGGCCACCCCGAAGGGGAAGAGCGCTTGCGCAATGCGCTGCAAGGTTATCTGCGACGCGCACGCGGTCTGGCGTGCGATGCGGATCAAATACTCGTAGTGCATGGCTCGCAGCAAGGACTTGACCTGTGCGCCCGGCTTTTGCTGAACCCGCAAGATGCATTCGTCTTCGAAGAGCCTGGCTACCGCATGGCCAGATATTGCTTTGAGGCCACGGGCGCGACGGCGTTGCCCATACCCGTCGATGCCTCTGGACTGGATACCAGTGCTCTGCCGGAAGGTGATCGCGTGCGCCTGGCCTTTGTCACTCCGTCGCACCAGTTTCCAATGGGTGCGGTGCTTCCTGTCGCACGTCGCCTCGAACTGCTGAGTTGGGCGAAGCGACATCGCGCGTGGATCATTGAGGACGATTACGGCGGCGAGTTTCGCTATGGCCAGCGGCCCATCGACGCACTGCAATCCATGGACGCAGATGCTCGCGTCATTTATGTCGGAACGTTCTCCAAGGCACTCTCACCGCAACTCAGGTTGGGTTATCTGGTTCTTCCACGCGAGTTGGTTCACGTTTTCCGTGAAGCAAAACGGCTGACCGATCGACACTCACCGCGCTGGGAGCAAAACGTGCTCGCCTCATTGATCGAAAGTGGAACCTATGAGCGTCACGTTCGCCGCCTGCGGCGGGAAAATGAACTGCGGCGAAGGGCATTACTGGAG
The DNA here is from genome assembly GCF_013386245.1 of Pseudomonas sp. 21615526. NCBI lineage: Bacteria > Pseudomonadati > Pseudomonadota > Gammaproteobacteria > Pseudomonadales > Pseudomonadaceae > Pseudomonas > Pseudomonas sp. 21615526. The sequence continues at coordinate 7,885 of NZ_JACAOM010000026.1, forward strand.
GCTTTTGAACAGCATCTGGCGGAATATGGGCAACTGGCCGGCATGGCGGCGGGCTTACACGGCGTATTAACGCTACCCGCGCTTCGCGCTCAGGATGAGCCGACGTTGCAGGCGATAGCGCTCGAACGCGGGGTTGGCGTATATCCGCTTTCGCCGCTGTTTGCCGAACCCACGTCGGTAGAATACGAGCGACCGGCAGGGCTCATTTTGGGCTATGCCGGCCTGACAACGCAGCAGATTCATGAAGGGATCGGCATTCTTGGCACGGTGGTTCGGGAGGTTGAAGAGCTTGGGGCTCGGTCCGGATCAGTGGATGACTATGTCATCTAATATGCGGCTCGAACACGAGCAAATTTACAAGGTAGAGATAAGGCGAATAAGAAAAAGTGGTCGGCTTGAGTGACTGCTAAGGGTGGAAAATGGTTCTGGACGGAGGGACCGCTATTGGCCGATTGCAGCCCATCATGACGGGTAACTTCTTGAAAACTGGCCCCCATTATCGGCCCCAATTTTTCGATGCTGATAATTGGCTACTTTTCCCCGGAAAACCTCCTGGCTTGGGTCGAAGTCGTCGATACAACTACCACCGCCTCCACCACGCTTTCTGAGCAACCACCTCAGGCTTCAGCGAGGCGATCTTAGAGCCAGCAATCTTTACCGGTGCGACGTCCAGACCATCGAAGCTACCTAGACCCAGAGGGGGGCTTTCTGCTTGTAGAAAGCGAGTGGTTTCTGCTGAAGCCACCGCATGCAGTAACGATGAGGGCGTTATATTCCGACTCAAGACGTGAATGCCGCTCTCTGGGTCATGCAGACCACTTACATCGGTGCCTTCAACGCCGTCTATCAGAAGCGGCTGGATCATGACCGTCCCAAGCTCGTAGGTGATATCCAGATCACCGCAAACGCAACGCAGCCTTTGCAGTTCACCATTCGACGATACACACACAAAATCCAGCCCGTCGTCATCCGTGCAAAAGCTGCAAACGTGTAATTGAAGGCTTTTACTCAGCGCTAAATTCACATTCAGGAAAGCTCTCTTGAAGTAGTCGGCTAGCTGAGCATCCCTAAGCACTTTGTATATCCGCGATAGCGCTGCCAATTCTTGAGGGAGCTCAAGCGGTACATCCTTGATGGGTGGCATAGACGTAAAGGGCCATTTCCGTTCTTCGCCAGCCTTGAACGTGTCTAAGTAGAACGACGTGGCGTTTTCATCCTGGTGCAATGACCAACCAATGCTCACCGGCAACGTAGAAAGTGGTTCTAACTCCGACTTCACATTCATCGCGTGAGCAACGACAAGGTACCCCATTGTTTAGATCCTTCAGGTACAGGGCTGAATCGCTCCAAGCGTAGTCGATACTTGAGTGTGTGCTATTGGCCGATAGCATTCGCGCATGGCCGAGAGCTGACTCAAACGGCCTGAAAAATTCCGGGGATTGAAAATGGAATAAACGCTCTATTCGATATTTATACGCACTAAAGGAAAACCCATAAATTTCAATGGAAAAACCGTCGTTGCGATCATCAACCCCGATTTTTCCTAGCCGTTTTACAAATGTTAACGCCTTCAACTGGCTATTGGCTTTAGGCTTCGAATTACAAAGTCCGATCGGACCCAATCAGCTCTAAGACGACTCTACAACCATGAATCTGCACGCCATCGCCGCGACGCTTTTTGCGTTTTTCACACTGTTTCCTTCCTCAGTGCACGCCGCAACCCCCATCGCCCATGTCGCTATCTACCGAGGCCCGGCGGGCTGCGAGGGATGTTCAGAGAATGTCAAAACAGCCCTGCTGCGCGTCCGCCCGAATGCGCAGATTGACTTTGTAGGTGCCGATGAATCGATCGACATCACGCCGCAAAGCCTCGCTCGTTATGACCTCTACGTTCAACCGGGTGGCGGTCAGGACATCCCTGCGGCGCTTGATAGTTTGGGGGATGCGCGGGTGCAGGCCATTCGTGACTTTGTCGCCCAGGGTGGGCGCTACCTGGGGCTGTGTATGGGCGCTTATCTGGCCGACGACAGCAACTTTGGCCTGATACCCTACGACCTTGATTCAGAGGCGGGCAGGCCTGGGTTTGAGGTCGCGGGCATTGCGGACGCGGCGGTGCAGGTTGTGTGGGATGGGAAAGCCGATAGCGTCTTTTATCAGGATGGGCCTTACTTCCCCAAGCCTGACGCGACCTCGCCTTCTTCAACCATTGCGACCTACCGGAATGGTGATGTGGCGGCAGCGCGTTACACCTATGAAAACGGGGTCGTGGTGCTGAGTGGCCCGCACCCTGAGGCGGATCGGGAGTGGTTCGAGAAGGCGAATATTCCCTTGAGCAAGATGCCGCGGGGTGAGCTTTTTGGGGCGTTGGTGCGCAGCATTGAGGGGCGCAACGGCGCAAAGTCACCCTGACTTGCAGCGCGCTGGACTGGCGACATCCCACGTTCAGGCGCTGGCTGGAACACCGTACCGATTGTTCCAGCCGGGGTTTCTGTTGTGCCTGACGGCCATGCAATAGGTATTGGCAAAGAACCCTGCCCTAATAGCGTTTTTCCAGTCTACAGGCACCTGTTTGATGACCCGACTCCCCCTCATATTCCTGATGGCTGCTGCAGTTACCAGTGCGAACGCCGCCGACAATGTCCCTTTGGAGCGTTCTATCAAGGACTGGATTGTCGGCTGTGATAACACGCGTGCCTGCACGGCTATCGGTGCCGTCCCGGAGCGTGACGATATCGGTATCTCGACGTTCAGCCTGCGGGTAACGCGTGAAGCCGGCCCACATGGAGACTTGCGGGTAGGCGTGTTCAGCTACACCGCCCCCCATGGTCAGCCAACACTCGATGGCAAGCCGCTGAAAAATCGATTCGAGCCTGGCGAACTCAAAAAAGGTGAGGTATCTGAGGTGTTTGCTCTGACCGGAACGAATGCCGACGCCTTGATTGCAGAGTTGCGCAACGGGCGGGAGTTGATTTTACCCATTGAGGGCGGTACCTCCGTCGCCTCGCTAAACGGGATGAGCGCGGCGCTTTTGCTGATCGACTCGGTTCAGGGGCGGGTTGGCACACAGGACGCACTGATTTCCAAGGGGCAGGCGCCCGCCAGCAGCGTGCCGCAAGCACCGGCCGCACCGCCGGTACCGAGTTGGCAGGCACCCGTTGCGCTAACCCCGGACAGGGCAAAAGAAGTCGCGGATGCTGTGGTGGCGGCCACGCGCAAGGAGTGGCAAGCGGATCTGAATGAAGGCGTTGCGCCAAAGGCTAACGCCTATGCCTTGAGTGCAGATCAAGCGCTGGTGATCATCGAAACCGGCTGTGGGGCATACAACTGTTTCTACAATATCTACCAGGCGCCCCTGGACCACCCTGAGCAGGCGCGCCCAGCACGGGTCGCCGAAGTGCCAAATCTGCCGGAAAGAGAGCCCAACGGCCTGGTCGATTTTGATCCGGCCACGGGTGAACTGAGCAGCCAGGCAATGGCGATGGGCATGGGCGGTTGTGGCACTGCGCTGCGCTGGCGCTACGACGGTAACGGTTTCACGCTGACGCATGCGGCTGAAATGAACACCTGCATGGGGCTGGAGCAGGTTCATTGGCCTGTGCTGTGGCGTACCGAGGCAAGTCGCTGAAACTGTCGAATACATCAATGTGTGTGGCGAGGAGCGAGCGCCCTCGCCACAAACGGGTGTAGCCCCCTACCCCTTCAGGAAGCCTTCAACGCCCGCAACTCACCCTCTACACGCGCCGCGTTGCAGTAGGTGTCCAGCATTTCCAGCACTTGTTCGCCGGTGAGGATTTTACCGTTCAGTTGCAGGCCGAACAGCGTCAAGCATATCTGAGGCTCCCGGGAGCGCTTGATCTTGACGTGGGGCATCAGGGGGCCCGCAGCGTTTTTGCAGGCGGGCAATGGCGCACCCTCGCGCAATGTCAGCGTGATCCATAGCTTGATGCGGCCCTCTTTGATGTGGATATCACCGATATCCAGCAGATCGATTTCTGCATCAAGGTTGCGAAACCACAAGTGGCTATGGGTCAGGCGCATCAGGATCTCCTCGCCGGCCCGACGGTGCAGCCACACCCCGCTGAGCAAAACCAGCGCCACGATTGCAAAAATGCCTCCCATGAACGCGTTTTTGCCATCCCATGCACTCCCGCCAGCCATCACGAAAGCGAACACTGAAAAGAGCAACAGGGTGCGGCGCACCTTGCGTGGGTAGGCCAGTTCGGTGACTGCGGGAACCTCGGCCAACCACTCCTCGCGTTCCTGGATGGCCGCCTGCAACTGATCGCCAGTGTGCTGATTAAAATCCTCAGTGAGGGATTGGGCCAGGCTGGCCAGTGGATCATCAGGGTGGTTCATACCGGTACTCCATTCTTGTTGGCATCTTCAGCCGACTGCGGATCATGAGTGAGTTGACTGAACCACTGCCGGTCGTGCGCGGTGGGCGTCCGTGTTGCCTGGGCCAGCAACTGGTCGTCGAGAACCACACCCAGTTGCTGCAGGCGCACGGCAGTGGGGGGATGGGTATCGAACGGATGAGCGATCGCGTGATCCATCACCGCCTCGTTCAAGATCACCGGAGCCTGGCGAAGGTGGTCCGCTAACGCCTGGATCAAGTTGCTGTGGGTACGCTGCCCAAGCAGTTTGTTGACTTCGGCATCAAGGGCGATGACGCGCAGCAGCGCCTGGCAAAACAGCCGCTCGCCGGCAATTTGCGCCCCGACCTTATCCGCCACCAATTCCTGCGCACGACTCCAATGGTGCACGGCTATCTGGAAGTGGTGCAGAAAGCGCCACGTCATCCAGATCGCCGGGCGTTCGATCCAGGACGGCATGTCATCCACCGCGCTGATGTTCAGGAAATGCATGTACATCAGGCTGAACCGTGCCCCGGCTTCACTGCCGCGCTCGGTGTCGCGGCTGCTGAAGTGGCCAAGCTCATGGCCGATAATCGAGGCGGCTTCTTCCTGGCTCAGGGTCGACAGGAAAGTCAGCGGCAGGTACATCGTACGGCCCGTCAACAGTTGCCCCGAGGGTTGCAGGGCCACCTGGACACTGGTGACGAAAAACGATTGGTCGACCCCAATCACGATGTGGTCTGGCACGGGCGCGCGGGTGACGGCTGCCAGTTTTTCTATCCACTCCCATAAGGCCGGGGCGCTGGCCCGGCTGATTGAACGCCCCAGAAACCCGGATTGCGGCGTTTCCATATCCTGCCATTGCCGACGCAGGCGCCCAATCAACAGCACGCCTAGGTACAGCATCACCAGCAAGGGCACCACCACCAGCAGTATCACCATGCCGCTGTTCTGGCGGTTGCTCCAGCCCCAGCTGACTTCATACAGCAGGGCCATCGCCAGCGCCCCCACTATCAACCCGGTGTAGACCACCAGCCACTGCCCCAGCGCACGCCAGCTCAGGACCAGTCGGTCATAAAGAAAGTCCCGCGAACGCAACGCGCGCCAGGCATCCAGGCGCAGTTTTACCCAGGTCGCGCAGCCCGCCAGCACGGCCGCGACCGCCAGCCAGTAACCGAGAAACGCCAAGACCTGGCGCATGTGCACCGAGCCCTGGTCGGCATCGGCCCGAGCGACCTCACGCTGCAGGTAGCCGCGCAGGCTGTCGTCCGGGAGTACCGGCGTTTTGCGCCATTGTTGCGGCAGTTGCTGCCTCAATTCATCGCTCGGGCTGGCGAGCCATTGGCGCATCACCTGCGCTTCTTCCAGGGTACTGTCGGCACGCCAGCTCTGAAGGCTGCTCCAGCCCATCAGTACCAGCGGCAGCAGCAACATCGCCAGGCCCCACGACCATCGTCTCAACAGGCTCATGGCTCAGTTCGCCTGGAGATAGTCAGTGAGAAATGCTTGCGCATTGCCCTGACTCGCCAGCGCCTCGTTATAGGCGACGGCCAGCGCTTTTGCTTCGCCTGGCAAGTACAGCTCTCCCCAGCCGTTTTGCAGAATCAGTACGACGAACTTCTGACCGTCTACCGTGGTGTAATAGCGCGTGTCCTTGCTGGTCTTCTCGACAGACATCTTTTGGATTTTCAGGTTCCAGTCGTGGTCAGCCCCTTCCACTTGCACCAGTGCCTGATTTTCGTCACGGGCCCCGATACGCAGTGTCCAGACTTTCACCCCGGCCTCACCCGAATACGCAGCGACCTTATCTGCGACTTCCGGGCGATCTTGAGCGAAGGTATTGCCCGTCATGACGGCCAGTACCATGCTTAGCACGGCAGCCCATTTGCGATAAATCAGCATACTCAGGTTCCTTGAATTTCACGGCCGACCATTGAAAGTCACCCTCGGCGATCTGCCAACCGTGCAGGCCGTTGCGCACAACAATGAGACTGCGGTTCACAACGACGAGTGACGGGGTACAATGGCGCGAACACATAAGGACATGACTCAAACCCTTCTCGATGAAACGCCAGAATCCTTATCTCGACACACACTTCTGCTTCGATCACCCGGGTCCCCTGGACCAGGCCGGCGTATTCGACGACAGCGCTCGTCAGGTTATTGGTTCTGCCATCGGCCACTACCGCGCACGGACCGTTCGGCCAGACCTGCAGTATTTCGACTGTGACTTGCAGTTCCCCGAGCCGCTGAAGATCCACAAGGTATTGCCCGACAGTGTGTGCATCGTGCAGGTGCTCGGCGGCCAGTGGCAGCATCGGGTCGACGGTGTGCTCAATGAATACACCACGGGCGCAGTCCATGTGCTGGGCCTGAGTGAGAGCATGGAAACCGTCGATCAACTGCCCGCCGGCAGTCATGCGCGCATGGCCGGGCTACGCATCGCAGGCGATTATTTGCGCGAGCTGGCCGAAGAAGACTCGGCGCTCCAGCCGTTACTCAGCCTGCTCAATGACGGCGTTCAATTTTCGGGACTGCACGGGTGCCCGGCACTGGGGCGTTTGCTGGAGCGGATATATCACTCTCCCTACCAAGGCGCCTTGGAGCGCCTTAATCAGGAAAGCCTGAGCCTGGCAGCGCTGGTGGAGCTGGCAGCCCATCTTGCCCCTCAACCTGCCAGGCCAATACCTGCGGTACGCGGTCATTCAGACCTGGCCCATGAAGCGCGGTTTCAACTGGATGCCAACCTGATCGACCCTCCCGGCACTCAAGCGCTGGCCCGTAGCCTGGGTGTGGGGGAAACCACGCTGCGCCGGGCGTTCAGTCAAATCTACGGCCAGTCGATGCTGGATTATGTGCGCCAGCAACGCATGGAGCTTGCGCGCAATCTGCTTCGTCAGCGCAAGTGGCAGGTGGCGCAGATCGCCTACCGCCTGGGCTATGCCAATCCCGCTAACTTCAACCATGCCTACAAGGCCTACTTTGGTCACCCGCCAGGTGCCGAACGCTAGAGAGCAAAGCCATGAATAGACCCCTTCCGGCCATTAGCTATCCCAATTCCCGCCCCAAAAACGGCGCAGTCCGGCTCCCCTTACTCTTCGCCACCTTCTGCGGCGTCCCGCTCACCACCACCTTCCCGCCTCTGTCCCCAGCCCCCGGCCCAATATCAATCACCCAATCACTCTGGGCCACCACACGCATTTCATGCTCCACCACAATCACCGTGTGCCCCGCCTCCACCAGATGATTCAACTGGCTCAACAACCGGTCCACATCCCGCGGATGCAGCCCGGTCGTCGGTTCATCCAGCACATACAACGTCGCGCCCCGGGCATTGCGTTGCAGCTCGGTCGCCAGCTTGATCCGCTGCGCTTCCCCGCCCGACAGCTCCGTGGCCGGCTGGCCAAGGCGCAAATAACCCAAGCCAATATCCCGCAGCACTTGCAGCGAGCGCAGCACACCCGGCTCTTCGGCAAATACCTCTACCGCCTGTTCAACCGTCAGCCCCAGCACCTGGGCGATGGTCAGCCCTTCCCACTTGATCGCTAACGTTTCCGGGTTGTACCGCGCGCCGTGGCACGTCGGGCATGGCGCGTACACGCTGGGCATGAACAGCAATTCAACGCTGACAAACCCCTCGCCTTCGCAGTTCGGGCAGCGGCCTTTGGCGACGTTGAAGGAGAATTGCCCGGCGTCGTAATTCCGCTTTTTCGCCGCGGGTGTGGCGGCGAACAGTTTGCGTACGTTGTCGAACAGCCCGGTGTAGGTCGCGAGGTTGGAACGTGGCGTGCGGCCGATGGGTTTCTGGTCCACCTGGACCAGGCGGCGGATGTGTTCCAGCCCGCCACTGATGCGGCCACCGCTGGTTTGTGGGGCGTCGTCTTCGAGGCTGGGTTCGTCTTCGGTTTCCACCACGCGGCCCAGGCCTGCGCCTACCAGTTCCAACAGCGCCTGGCTGACGAGGCTGGATTTGCCCGAGCCGGAAATGCCGGTGACGGCGGTGAAGCAGCCCAGGGGAAAGTCCACGCTGAGGTCGTTGAGGTTGTTGCGCGTGACGCTTTCCAGGCTCAGCCAGCCGGTGGGTTGGCGCGGTGGTTGGCTGACCGGGCGTTTTTCGGCGAACAGGTATTCGCGGGTTTGCGAGGCTTCGACCTGCGCCAGGCCGGCGGGTGGGCCGCTGTACAGGACCTGGCCGCCGTGCTCGCCGGCAGCCGGGCCGACGTCGATCAGCCAGTCGGCCCGGCGCATGGTTTCCAGGTCGTGTTCCACCACGAACAGTGAGTTGCCGGCGGCCTTCAGGCGGTCGAGGGCGGCGAACAGGGCTTCGCCATCGGCAGGGTGCAGGCCGGCGGAAGGTTCGTCGAGCACGTAGATCACGCCGAACAGTTGCGAGCCCAGTTGGGTGGCCAGGCGCAGGCGTTGCAGTTCGCCGGAGGACAGGGTTGGTGTGCTGCGTTCCAGGGCCAGGTAGCCGAGGCCGAGGTCGGTCAGGGTGCTGACGCGTTCGAGCAGGTCCTGGGCGATGCGTTGGGCAGCCAGGCGTTTTTCCACGGAGAGCTTTTTATCGCCCTGCCCTTCAGCCACCGGGCGCAGCAGTTCGGCAAGTTGCAGCAAGGACATTTGCGACAGCTCGCCAATGTCCACGCCGGCAAATTTCACCGACAGCGCGGCCTTGTTCAGGCGTTTGCCTTCACACAGCGGGCACGGGCTGCCTTGCATGAACTGCGACACGCGCTTTTTCATCAGGGCGCTTTGGGAGTGGGTGAAGGTGTGCAGGATGTAGCGGCGGGCGCCGGTGAAGGTGCCCTGGTAGCTGGGCTCGAGTTTGCGTTTGAGGGCGTCGCGGGTCTGGGCCGGTGTGAAGCCGGCGTACACCGGTACGGTGGGGGTTTCTTCGGTGAAGAGGATCCAGTCGCGCTGTTTTTTCGGCAGGTCGCGCCACGGGATGTCGACGTCGTAGCCCAGGGTGACGAGGATGTCGCGCTGGTTCTGGCCTTGCCATGCCAACGGCCAGGACGCCACGGCGCGTTGGCGGATGGTGAGGGAAGGATCGGGCACCATCAGGGCCTCGGTCACTTCGTACACGCGGCCCAGGCCGTGGCATTGCGGGCAGGCGCCCTGGGGCAGGTTGGGGGAAAAGTCTTCGGCGTACAGCATCGGTTGCCCCGCCGGGTAACTGCCGGCGCGGGAGTAGAGCATGCGGATCAGGCTGGACAAGGTGGTGACGCTGCCCACTGATGAACGTGTGCTGGGTGTACCGCGCTGTTGTTGCAAGGCCACGGCGGGCGGCAGGCCTTCGATGGAGTCGACGTCCGGTACGCCGACCTGGTCGATCAGGCGGCGGGCGTAGGGCGCCACGGATTCGAAGTAGCGCCGCTGGGCTTCGGCGTAGACGGTGGAGAATGCCAGCGAGGACTTGCCGGAGCCTGACACGCCGGTGAACACCACCAGGGCGTCGCGGGGGATGTCCACGTCGACGTTGCGCAGGTTGTGTTCCCGGGCACCCCGCACCCGCACGAAGCCAGGGCGTTGGGAGGTGAGTGAGGTGTCTGGTGGCAGGTTGCGCTGGGAAGTCATGGGTAACCTTATCGGTGTGTTCAAGGCAGTGAAGATCAACTGTGGGAGCCGGGCTTGCCCACGATGGCGGAGTGCCAGTTATCGAATGGGGTGCCTGACACTCCGCCATCGCGGGCAAGCCCGGCTCCCAAAGTGGTTTGGTGTTGCTGGCTGGATCTCCATCCGTCACATCATTCGTGAGGTCAGCACCGAGCGCACCCGTTGCGCCAATTCATCCGGGCCATAGGGTTTGCTCAGCAGGTGAATGTCGGTGCCCAGCAGGTGGTTGCTGGAAAGGATGTCGCGGGTATGCCCGGAGGTAAACAGCACCGCTATCGCCGGCACTTGCTCTCGCGCCCACTTGGCCAGGTCGGTACTTTTGACACGGCCCGGCATTACGACGTCGGTAAAAATCAGGTCCGGTTGCAGGCCGGCCTGGAGCATCAGCATGGCCCGGTCGCCGTCTTCGGCGGTGAGCACGGTGTAGCCGGATTGTTCGAGCAATTCCACCGCGGCCGCGCGTACGCCTTCGTTGTCCTCAACCACCAGGATCGTCTCATGGCCGCCGGTGGGTTGTGTGAGCTCGACGGGCGCATCGTGGTTTTCCGGCTCTCCCAGGTTGCGCGGGAAATACATCTGCACCACGGTGCCGCTGCCCTCCACGCTCTCGACCTCAACATGCCCGCCACTTTGGCGCACGAACCCGAACACCATGCTCAGGCCCAGGCCGGTACCGTGGCCATTCGGCTTGGTGGTGAAAAACGGTTCGAAGGCCCGTGCCAGGATCGTTGGTGACATGCCGGCGCCGCTGTCGGCGACGGCCAGGCGCACGTATTCACCGGGGTTGATGCTTTTACCGGCGCAATCCGGAGGGTTGAGAATAATATTTTCGCCGGTGATCCGAATCACGCCCTCGCCTTTCATGGCATCCCGGGCGTTGATCGCCAGGTTGAGCAGTGCGTTTTCCAGTTGGTTGCGGTCGACGTTAATGCACCACGGATCCTGGGGCAGTTGCACATCAATGTGGATGGTTTCTCCCAGCGCTCGCTGCAGCAGCTCACCCAGGCCTTCATAGATGCGCAGCGGGTTGTACACCGCCGGTGACAATGGCTGGCGACGGGCGAAGGCCAACAGTTGCGAGGTCAGTTTGGCCCCACGTTCCACTGCCGCGATAGCGGCGCTGACCCGGCGCTGCACCTGGGGGTTGTCCGGCTCATGCCGGGCCAGCAGGTGCAGGTTGCCGGCGACCACTTGCAGCAGGTTGTTGAAGTCGTGGGCCACGCCGCCGGTCAGGCCGCCGATGGCTTCCAGCTTCTGTGATTGACGCAACTGTTCTTCCGCGGCGGAACGGGCCTGCACCTCCGCGGCCACGCGCTGCTCCAGGTTGTGGGTGAGTTCCTGGCGCAGGCGCTCGGAGATCATATGTTCGGTGGTCTCCACCACAATCGCCAGGACCCCGGCCGGTCGTTGGTCGTCATCGGCTACGGGGCTGTAATACAGGTCCATCCAGACTTCTTCCGGGCGGCCGTCGCGCAACAGTTCCAGGGGCAGGTTGCGGTAGGACAAGGTGCCGCCAGCCAGGCAGGTGTCGACCACATTGCGGTTGAAGTCGGCGACTTCCGGCCAGCCCAGTTCCACCGGCGCACCCAGCAGATAAGGGTGGCGACCGCCGGCAAACACCGAATAGCTGTCGTTGTAGATCATGTAACCGGCGTGCCCCCACAGCATCACCATGGGCATGGGCGATGCCAGCATCATCTGCACGGCGCTGGTCAGGCTGGAGGGCCAGGCACTCATCGGGCCGAGGTCGGTGGTGGACCAATCGAAAGCACGAATCCTCTGGGCCATTTCCCCAGCCCAACCCTCACAGCCGTGGGTATTGGATAAAAACTGCATCGGTCGGCTCTGCAAAAGATAAAAGGTGGGCGGCGATGAAAACTTTGAGCCCGGCAGTGGCGGTTGGTTTCATCGCATATTGCTTATGCCGGCAGGAAGGAGCAAGGGCCGGCTCAGCGAAAGTCCCGGCTGCGCACACTGATGCCCGACAGCAACGGGGTCAGGTCGGTCAAGCGCCCGGCGATCAGGTGCCGAACCTCGCCCACCGCCTCCCAGCGGCCATCGACCTTGAGCAACCGCGAGCCCACCAGCGCCTGGCGTTGGCGCTCGGCCAAATCGCGCCAGACCACCACATTGATATTGCCGAACTCATCTTCCAGGGTGACGAAGGTAACGCCGCTGGCCGTGCCCGGGCGTTGTCGACCGGTGACCAGGCCGGCGACGCTGACGTTGCGGCCATGCTCAACCTGCAGCAATTCCCTGGAACTGCGGCAACGCCGCGCGCGCAGTTCATCGCGCAACAGCGCCAACGGGTGTGGGCCCAGGGTGGTGCCGACGCTGGCGTAGTCGGCATACAAATCTTCGCCGACTGTCGGTTGCGGCAGCTCCACCACCGCCTCTTCCGGGCTGGCGATACCGGCAAACAGGCCCAGTTGTTTCTGCACCCCGGCCACCTCCCAACGCGCCCGGTGCCGATGCCCGGCCAGGCCGCGCAAGGCACCGGCATCCGCCAGCAGTTCCTGGGCGCGAGTGTCCAATTGGGCACGCTCGCCCAAGTCGGCAATATCAAAAAACGCCCGGGCCTGGCGCGCCGTTTCGATACGCCGGCCGTCCTCTTCGCGAAACCCGGAGATCATGCGCAAGCCCATGCGAATCGCCGGTTGCTGGCCTTCGATCGGCTCAAGGCTGCAATCCCAGTCACTGGCCTGCACATCCACCGGGCGGATCTGCAAATGATGGCGACGGGCGTCCTGCAGGATCTGGTCGGGGCTGTAGAAACCCATGGGCCAGCTGTTGATCAGGGCGCAGGCGAACGCTGCCGGTTCATGGCATTTGAGCCAGCAACTGGCATAGGTCAGCAAGGCGAAACTGGCGGCGTGGGACTCGGGAAAACCATAGCTGCCAAAGCCCTTGATCTGCTCGAAGATCTGCGCGGCGAAGGCTTCGCTGTAGCCGTTTTTCAGCATGCCGGTGCGCAGGCGTTGCTGATGGGGTTCGAGGCCGCCGTGGCGTTTCCAGGCGGCCATGGAACGGCGCAGTTGGTCGGCTTCGCCGGGTGTGTAATCGGCGGCGACCATAGCGATCTGCATGACCTGTTCCTGGAACAGCGGGATGCCCAGGGTTCGTTCCAGTACGGACTTGAGTTCCGGCGACGGGTAGGTGGTTTCTTCCTCCTTGTTCCGCCGCCGCAGGTACGGATGCACCATGCCACCCTGGATGGGCCCCGGCCGCACGATGGCGACCTCAATGACCAGGTCGTAGAATTTTTCCGGTCGCAGGCGGGGCAACATCGACATCTGCGCCCGCGACTCAATCTGGAACACGCCGATAGTGTCGGCCTTGCTGATCATCGCGTAGGTTGCCGCATCTTCCTTGGGCACCGAAGCCAGGCTCATGTCCCGGTTGCGATGGCGGCGCAGCAGGTCGAAGCAGCGGCGAATCGCACTGAGCATGCCCAGCGCGAGGATGTCCACCTTGAGCAGGCCCACGGCGTCGAGGTCGTCCTTGTCCCACTGGATGATGGTGCGCTCGGCCATGGCCGCATTTTCCACCGGCACCAGGGTGTCCAGCGGGTGTTCGGAAATCACGAAACCGCCGGGGTGCTGGGACAGGTGCCGGGGGAAGCCGATCAGTTGTTGGGTCAAGGTCAGCACCCGGCGCAGCACCGGGCTGTCGGGGTCGAAACCACCTTCGCGCAAGCGTTCCAGGGGCGGTGCTTCGTCGCTCCAGCGCCCACAACAGTCGGCCAGGGCGTTGACCTGATCCGGCGGCAACCCGAGGGCCTTGGCCACGTCGCGCACCGCGCCGGCGCCGTGATAGCTGCTGACCACCGCCGTCAACGCGGCGCGGGTACGACCGTAGCGCTGGAAGACGTATTGCAGCACTTCTTCGCGGCGTTCGTGCTCGAAGTCCACGTCGATGTCCGGCGGCTCGTTGCGTTCGCGAGACAGGAAGCGCTCGAACAACATGTTCATCAGGCTCGGGTTGATCTCGGTGATGCCCAGGGCAAAACACACCGCCGAGTTGGCCGCCGAGCCGCGGCCCTGGCACAGGATCGAACGGCTGCGGGCGAAGCGCACAATGTCGTGTACGGTGAGGAAATAGCTTTCGTAGCCGAGGTCACTGATCAGTTCCAGTTCGTTATTGATCTGCTGGAGGGTCTTGGCGTCGACCCCTTTCGGCCAACGCTGGGCGATGCCTTGCTCGGTCAAGGTGCGTAACCAGGATTTTGCATCCTGGCCTTCAGGTACCAACTCCCTGGGGTATTGATAGCGCAATTGGCCGAGGTCAAAGGTGCAACGCCGGGCAATGTTCAGGGACTCTTCCAGCAAGTGCGCCGGGTACAGCGCGGCCAATGCATCGAGGCTGCGCAAGTGCCGTTCACCATTGGGATGCAGGCGCGCGCCGGCTTCGGCCACCGGGACGTGGTGACGGATTGCGGTCATGGTGTCTTGCAACGCACGGCGACCGCGCACATGCATATGCACATCGCCGCAGGCCACCGCCGGCAGGTGCAGGCTGGCGGCCAGGTTCAGGCGTTGCTCAAGGTGACGGGCATCGTTCTGGCCGCAATGCAGTTCCACCGCCAACCACAGGCGATCGGTGAAGGTGCTGCACAGCCATTGGATATGGGCCTGGGTGTCGGTGTCTTCGACCATCCATAACGCGAGCAAGCCGTGTACCGCGGTGAAGTCTTCCTGCAGCAACCGGTAGTGACCTTTTTCCGCACGGCGACGGGCGATGGTGATCAGCCGGCACAGCTGTTGATAGCCTTCCAGGTTCTCCACCAGCAGCACCAGCTTGGGGCCGTTTTCCAGGCGCATCTCGCTGCCGATAATCAGCGGCAACCCGACTTCCTTGGCCGCCTGCCAGGCACGGACGATGCCCGACAAGGTGCATTCATCGGTGATGGCCAGCGCCTCGTAACCCTGCTGCCTGGCCCGTTCAAACAGCTCGCGGGCACTGGAGGCGCCCCGCTGGAAACTGAAGTTGGACAGGCAGTGCAGCTCCGCGTACTTCATGCAAACCAGCCTTGCAGCCACAGCGTGCCGCTTTCGCCCACGGTGCGGTAAGCCCAGCCCTGCTGGCCGGCGCGGGTGCGCACCAGGTAGTAATCGCGGCGCACATCGGCGCCATCCCACCAGCCGGACTCGATGCGTTCCGGGCCCATCAGGATGTGTAGACCTTGCTCGGCCAGAGGCGTCGGTTCATGCAGCAACCAGCCCGGGCGCTGCACGTTATTTGAGGGGGTGCATGGGCGAGTGTCTGCACCGGCTTGCCAGGCGCATTCGGGGCGGTGGTCGGCGTGAAACCGCAGGCCTTGCACCGCGTCATCCCCCAGCCGCGCCCGCAGGCGTTCGCGCAGTTGTTCCCACGGCAGGGTTTGTTGCGGGCGCTCGTCGAACAGGTCCTGGCGCTGGGGCACAAACACCGGCAGGTCCTCGGCCACCAGGCGAAAGCCGCGCACCGGCGAGGTGACTTGCACTTGCTCCAGGCGCCCACGGGCCAGTTCGAACAGCATCGCTGCGTCACGCTCGGCGCTGAGCAGGCCGACCTTGATCACGCTGTCGGGCTCGGCCGCGTGCTCCAGGTGCAGGTCAAAACGCTGCACGCCACTGTCGCGACCACACAGGAACGCCGACAGATCGCCAGTCAAACGGCGCAAGGGAAACAGCAAGGCCTGGTGGGACAACACATCAAAATTCAGCTCGATGCGCACATCAAACCGGTCCGGCGGCTGGTAGAACGCCAGCGCCAGGGGCCGTTGGCCGCACAGTGCATCGAGGTGCTTGAGCAGCGCAGCGTCGAAGCGCCGGGCCAGGGTATGCCGAGGCAACGCCTGCACCTGGGCCAGGGTGCGCAAGCCCATGCGCGACAATGCGCTGGCGGCTTGCGGGTCGAGGCCGGCGCGGTCGATGGGGATCGGTGCCAGGGCGTGTTGCAGGTATTGCTCATCGGCCACGGCCAGGCCGTCGTAGACATTCGCCAATATCCGCGCCGCCGCCGGGTTCGGCGCGGCGACGATGCGGTGACGAAACCCCAGTTCGGTCAGCTCCTTGCGCAAGCGTGCTTCGAGCAACGGCCACGGCCCGAACAGGCCCAGGCTCGACTCGATCTCGAACAGCAACGCCCGTGGGTAGAACACGCTGACCTGGGAGCTGAAACGGTAGGCCCAGGCGGCGAGAAACTGCTGCCAGTATTCGATCTGCGCCGGGTCGTATTCGGCGCAGGCGAACGCCTTGGTCAAGGCATGGGCCGCCGTCAGGGATTGGCCGGGGCGCAGGCCGAGTTTGCGCGCGGCGTCATTGACGGTTTGCAGCACCCGCCGCTGCGGCGTGCCGGCCAACAGGGCCAATGGCTGATCCGGTTCGGGGCGCAGACGCAGCACCCCGTCCAGCGCCAATTGCGGGAACACAATACACACCCAGCGCATGCCAACCTCAGTGCCCAAGCGCAATGGGCGCGGGATGGGCCAGGCCACCCCGGCACTTGAGCACCCGCACTTGCGCAGGGCTCGCCTCAACCGCCAGGCGCAACGCGGCCGGTGACGGGTTGATGGCCTCGTTCAAGGAGCGCCAGGCAAAGGCCAGGGTCTGGCCGGTTTCCGCCGCCACCTGCAAGCGGCGCAAGGCGCGGTCATCGGCCTTGCGCGGCCAGCACAGCACCGCGCCACAGCTGCCGGAACGCAGGCATTGCTCCACTGCCCACAAGGCATCGCGTTCATCGGCCTGGATCACTGACAGCTGGCGCACATCCACCCCGGCGTTTTGCCAGGCGTGGGGGTACGGCGTGTAGGGCGGCGCCACCAGCACGATGCGCTCACCGGCCGCCGCCAACCGTGCCAGGGTCGGCCACACCAGCTGCAACTCGCCCACGCCCTCCTTCGCCATCAGGATTTCGCTCAACGCCGCTTCCGGCCAGCCACCGCTGGGCAGCACCGCATCCAGGGCCGCAAGCCCGGTGGGATGGACGCTGGCCGGCGGCGCGGCGGGCCGGCCTTTCCAGACCCGGCCGCCATTGAACAGCGAGTCCAGTGCAACGACGGCGCCCATCAGCCTTGCCTCACCAGGCCGCAGAACACCCCTTCGATGGCCAGGTCCTGATCGGGCCGCACCACGATGGGTTGATAGGCGGGGTTGCGCGGCAGCAGGCGCACGCGCTCGCCCACGTGTTCGAAACGTTTGATGGTGACTTCACCGTCCAGGCGTGCCACCACGATCTGCCCGTTCAAGGCCTCGGCACTGCGGCGTACGCCTACCAGGTCGCCATCGAGGATGCCGTCTTCGATCATCGAATCGCCCTGCACCCGCAGCAGGTAATCCGGGGTTTTCGCGAACATGCCCGGGTCGAGCAATAGACGGTTGTGCACTTCGGCATCGGCGCCAATAGGCAAACCGGCGGCCACCCGGCCGAGCACCGGAATATCCAACAGCTCCGGCCGCGCCGGTTGATTGAGCAGGCGGATGCCGCGCGCCTGGTTGGGATTGACCTCGATAAAGCCGCCCTCGGTCAGCGCCAGCACATGCTTGCGCGCCACGCTGCGGGAGGCAAAGCCGAACGCCTCGGCGATCTCGGCGAGGCTGGGAGACTGGCCTTGCTGCGCGATACGGTCGCGGATAAAGGTCAGGATGGCGGTACGGCGGGGCGTTAGATTCTTCATGGAGTACATTTGTACTCCTGTGGGAATTTTCTGGCAATATCCGTCAGTCGCTTCCCATGCAGCCACCGGAAAAGTACCCGCCAAGTTGACGAACGGTCTTTCGAATGTTCAGATGCCGGCCTGTTTCAGGTGCCTCATGCCGCCGTGCATGGGGTGAAACGGGAAACCGGTGCCGCTCTTTTCGAGCCAGTCCGGTGCTGCCCCCGCAACGGTAGACGCGTGACCCCTTCGACACACCACTGTGGCCTGCGCGCCATGGGAAGGTGAAGGTGTCCATACGCGTGAGCCCGGAGACCGGCCTGGAATTCTGTTTGGCAAAATCCTGCGGTGGGCGGGCATGGGCCGGTATTGGCGTGTGCTCGGTGCCTACTCGTGCGTGCTTTTCGCGAAAGATACTTTTCCGAGAAGACTATGATTCGACCTTACACTACTTCCGTGCCCAGCCTGTTGCTCGGCTGCCTGTTCAGCCCCCTGCTGCTGGCCGACGACCCTCCCCTTGAGCTCAAGCAGCAGATCATTTCCGCACCTTCGGTGGAATCCACTACCGTGGCCGACATGGCCCAGTACGGCAGCAAGGTCGAGATCGTCACCCGCGAACAGATCGAACGCGCCGGCCCCGCCGCCGATGTGTCGCGCGTGATGCAGATGTTCATCCCCGGCCTGTACGTGGCACCCAAGAATGGCCCGTTCGACTACGGCACTTATTCCCTGCTGGGTGGGCGCAACGACGACACGTTGATCCTGCTGGACGGCGTGCGCCTGAACAACCGCCTGTACGGCGGCCTGTACCTGGACACCCTGCCCGCCAACGCCATCGAGCGCATCGAAGTGCTCAAGGGTGGCCAGAGCCTGCTGTTCGGCACCCAGGCGGTGTCGGGGGTGATCAACATCGTTACCCGCAGCCCGCAAACCCGCGAGGCGTCCGGCGAGGTGAACCTGGGTGCAGACACCTTCGGCGGCACCACCGGCGACGCCCGGGTCGAGAAGATCTTCAACAACGGTTTTGGCGATCTTGGCTTGCTGGCCTACGTCAGCCGCAACGTCTCCGAGGGCTACCAGCCGTTTCGCAACCGCGACATGAAAAACGTCAGCGACAAGAAGCGCTCCTACGAAGTCACCACCTTCGGCACCAAGGCGATCCAGTCGTTTGGCGATGACACGCGCCTTGAGCTGTTTTACCAGTACGCCGACGCCAACCTCGATTTCGCCCGCCCGGTGGACAACCACAAGACCACCAACGACCGCGTGCAACAGATCGCCACGGCCACCTTCGAGCAAACCCTCAACGAGCGCCTGAGCTACTTCGTCAAAGGCCATATCAACGATTGGGACACGCGCTATACCCGCATCAACAATATCGAAGGCGGCGGCACCCGGGCCATCAACCACAACGACTACTGGGGCTTCACCGACTGGGGCGTGCAGGCCGAAGGCAAGGCCGTGTTGCCCGGTGAGCATGTGCTGGTATTCGGTTCCGACAACCAGTGGTTCAAGGGCCAGGACGATGTATTGATCATCGACGACAACAAGGCCCAGGCCCACGCGCTGTACACCCAACTGCGCCCGAATATTGAAGCCCTGCCGAACTGGCACCCGAGCATCGGCGTACGCCACGAAGCCATGAGCGGCGGCGACAGCGCCACTGTCGGCATGCTCACTTCGCTCTACGACCTCAACGACAACTGGGCCCTGCGCGGCCAATACGGCACTGCCTACAAACTGCCAAACGCCGAGCAACTGTTCGTCAACGAAGACGATGAGAAAGGCAACCGCAACCTCAAGCCGGAGAAGAGCCGCAACGCCGAACTGGGCATCGACTACAAGGGCAGCCTGCTGGCCCGGGACTTCAGCGCCAGCGTCACGCTGTTCAAACGCAAGATCACCGACCTGATCACCCTGGACGATATCCAGTGGGTCAACGGCCAGGGGCAGATCCAGATGCGTGGTTTCGAGGCCGACGCCAAGCTGCAGCTCAATGAACAATGGAGCGTGCAGGCCGACATGACCCGCAACCTCACCGAGTCCCGTGCGGGTGTCACCATCAACGATATCCCGGGCTTCTTCGCCCGCTCGCGGGTCGGCTATGAATCGGCGGACCGCCTGTGGGGCGCCGGCACCGCCGTGCGTTACATCGGCGATATCGTCAGCTCGAAAAAGGTCGAATACGGCAACTACACCGTGGTGGATGCCGACGCCTATCGCTACCTCGACAACGCCCACCAACACCGCGTGAGCCTGCTGGTAGAGAACCTGTTCGACCGCGACTACGTCACCAGCCGCGCCAGCAACGTCGACAACCTCGGGCGGCCGTTCACCTCCGAAGTACGCTACACGTATCGCTTCTGATGAGTACGCCCGTGGAAACTCATCCGGACTGGTCCCACGTGCCTGACCACGCCCGTCACGTGTTCCTGTGCACTGGCCCACGCTGTACGCAGCGTGGCGCGCTGCAACTGTGGAAAACCCTGCGCCGCCACCTGCTGCAACACGACTGCATCGAAAAGCCTGGCGGCGTGCTGCTGACACGCACCCACTGCCAGTTCCCGTGCAACCTGGGGCCAATCGTGACGGTGTACCCGGACACTTGCTGGTACGGCGTGCACAACAAAGACGATGTGCAACGGCTGGTGGAAGTGCATCTGGTGGGCGGCGAAGTCGTCGAGGATCTGCTGATCAAGGAGCGCCCATGAAGGCCTCGTGGCTGCTGCTGGGCGCCCTGCTCTGCGCGCCATCGGTATTGGCCGACAGCTTTCGCAACTGCAACCAGGATTGGACCGCCGCCCACTCACCGCCTTCGCGCATCGTGGCCCTCAACCAGCATGCCGCAGACCTGCTGTTGGCGCTGGATGTCGGCCCGGCCTTGGTGGGCGTGGCGTATCTGGATGACAACGGTGTGGCCCACCGACACGGCGAGTATTTCGGCGTGCCGGTGATTGCGCCCAAGTACCCGTCCAGCGAAGTGCTCTATGCGCAGAAACCGGATCTGGTGGTCGGTGGATTCGCCACTGCCTTTGGCACTGGTGTCACCTCCCGCACAGGGTTGGCAGGCAACGGGGTTGGGTCGTACTTGCTGGAGTCGGCGTGCGACGGGCACTCGCTGGATTACTTCGGGCATATTCGCAACGACCTGTTTACCCTCGGCGCCCTGGTGCACAAACAGCAACGGGCGCGGGCGTTGAGCGATGCCATGGACGCCGACCTGGCCAGTGCCCAGGCGCTGGCTGGTGAGGGTAAACCGCTGTCGGTGTTTTACCTGGACAGTGAGGTCAACGGGTTGGACAGCGAGGGTCGGCGTGGTTTTGTCACCACGTTGGTGGCGGCTGCTGGTGCGCGCAATTTATTTGCCGGGATCAACCAATACCGCGTCACCGTGAGCAGCGAAACCCTGCTGATGAGTGACCCGGATGTGATTTTGCTGGCAGATGCGCTGTGGTCACCGGCCAGCCGCAAACGTCAGTTGCTGACCACCGACCCGGTGCTGTCGCGTTTGCGGGCGGTGCGGGAGAACCGGATGATCGATATTCCCTTTACCCATTTGGTGCCCACCGCGAATAGCGGCCGAGTCGTGTTGGAGTTGGCGAGGCAATTCAAACAACTGGCTGAATAATTCACGAGCGAAGCGCCTGACCAATTTACTCAGTCCATGCCACCGACCAAAGTTGTGAAACGCTGTAGGTTTCCAATGCTGAGCGCTTCGTACTTTTAATCGCCTCCAGCTCCTGGCCTGACAGATCAGGGTGATAGAGCTCGCACTTGGTGGCCGAGATATCACTCATCCCGGCCTCAGTGACTACCGGCTCGACCGCACCACCATCCCACCTGGGAAAGCCGGGCCCCCAAGACGAAAAAAAGGGGCGATCAATGATCGCCCCAAATACAACGAGAGGTCCTTTTCTAAAACTACAAGCTGATCTGCTGGCGCTCCTCATCCGTCAACCGCGCCCGCGCCTGGTCACTCAACGGTCCGGCGCCGAGTACCTGCACCGGGCTGTTGGGGTTGTAGCCCGAGGTCTTCTGCCCGTCCTCCGGCTTGCGCTCCACTGGCTCGCTGCCAAAGCTCAACACTTCCACCGTGACAATCGACGCCCGGCCCTGTTTGGCCGCCGCCTGCTGGCTGCGCGCGGCATCTTCCGCCGCCTGGGACGCCGCCGCACCGGCTGCGCTCGCCGAGGTCATGGCCCCGGTGTTTACCGCCGCCGACACCGGCACCCCGGACGACTTGCCCTGGGTCTGGATGTTGGCGGCGTTTACGACGCGCAACGCGGCAATGTTGATGTTGCCCGAGACCCGAATCCCCGCCTCACCCGCATCGATGGTGCCCAGCGGGGCGATCAGGTCGATGTCTCCGGCCGGCACTTCCGGAATCGGGTTCAAGGTGGCAATCCCCGCCCCGGTGCTCGGCACCGCCGGCGACAGGGTCACGTTGCCCCAGTTGTCGTAGACACGCTTGGGCGGCGTGTACACCACGGTGGTCTTGGATCCGCGACCGGCGTTGATGTCGCCCTCGCCGGACCAGCCCATGATCGAGCCGCCGAAGGTGGTCATGATGCGGCTCTGGCCCAGCAGGATGCTGCCCATGGAATACAGCTGGATATCGCCGGCGCCCTGGGTGATCACACCGGCGGTGGACGGCGGTGCCGCGCCTTCGATGCCGAAGGTCTGCCCACCGCCCGGGGTGAGCATCTGGATCGAGCCACCGAAATTGGTGTGTACACCCGAGCCGCCGAACAACGTGATATCGCCCTTGTAGGTGATCGGGTTGCCGGCCACGTCCTTGTCCGGGAACAGCGCGGCAATCGCTGCACGCCCCCGTACATAGCTGCCCTGGCGCACACCGCCCACCGCGTTGTACTCACGGCCGGCGGCCTTGAGTTCGGCGAAGTACACATCACGGGCGAACACCCGTTGCTGTTCAGCGGGCAGTGCGGCGTAAACCGCGCGGGCCTGCTCGCGGGTGCCGACGAAACCGAAGCGCTCGGCGAGCCAGGTGACCAGTTCGTTCTCATAGGTCTTGGCGACCTTGCCGCCCTGGATCGACAGGGCTTCGCCTGGCTGGACGAGGTTGGCCGGGTCCAGGTAGGCCTCGACAAAGCGCCGGTAATCCGGGCCGTTGGGGCCGACGCCAGCTTGCATGACGATGCCTGCGCCAGGGCGGTTGTCGCCCGCGACCACCGGGCCCAGGCTGGTGATGCTGACTTCGCCGCCCTTCGCCGGGTCACGCCCGGACATCAGGATATTGCCGCCCGCCGTCACTTCCAGCAGGCCAGGACCGGCAACCTGGAAGTTGCTGTACAGAATGTCGCGCCCGGCGGAGACGATGGAGATGTCAGTGGGGTTGTTGTGGATGAACAGGTTGCCGGTCGACTGCTCGCTGACCGCACCGGGGGCCGTATTAAAACGGCTGCCACTGCTGACAATGTCTCGCCCCGCCATCATCCAAACCGGCCCGTTGCCCTCGTACCAGGTCTGCCCCGAATGCAAAAACGTGGGGGAAGAATTGAACGTCAGGGTCCGGCCGCTGCTGACCCCCACCAGATCGCCGGTCAAGGCATAGAACCGCGTCGGTTCCGTTGGCGCGTAAGCGGCTGCCGACGCCGTGGCGGAGCCAAAGGCAAACAGAGGCCGCGGAAGGGAACCCGGCGAGCTACCGTTCTCCGACAGATTGTTGCCATCGACAACCACCTGACCATCAATGGTCCCGACGAACGCCGGCCGCCAAGGTGTGGCCATGATGCTGGGGTCGGCCCCGGAAGGCGTGACAAACATACCGCCCGCATAAATCGAGTCATGGGCCAGGAATTGCAACTGGCTGCTGGCACCGGGGGCGAGCACCAAGGCATTTATCGGACTCGTATCGGCTTGGTACCCCAGGACGGCGTTACCGTAATAAATACTGCCGCCAGCCGCCGTCGCTCGAACGATCGATGGGTAGACAGTTGCCAGGTCGGACGCTGCGGCGGAGACAGATGGCGTCAAGTTGCCCCCCGCTGAAAACAGGTCGATTGCCGTGTGACCGGTCCACAACGAGAACCAACTTTCGCCGGTCCCACTCGTCCCGCCACGGGTAAACGATGAGTTGTTCAGCAGGACGACACGGCCCGGGTCAATCACTTGCTGCAGCACCAGGTCACCCAATGTGGTCAGGTTGAATGTGGCATCCCCCGGCACCAGGGTGATACCCCCCACTGCCCGACCACGGGTCGCCTGGAACGGATCGAATGCGCGGGTTTCGCCCGGGCTCTGCTCAGAGCTGTTGCTGCCGTAGGTCAGGTCGATCCGGCCCGTGGTCGCACTTTGCAGTTGGACATTGCCCCGGATATTCACCAACTGGCCGTTCTGATCGTTTACATCAACCACGCTGCCAGGGTTCAGGGCGCCACCGATACGCACCCGCAGATCACCACCGCCCGTCAACTGCAGGCTGCCATCACCGGCAACCCGCCCGGTACTGCCAACCGCCAGCACCAGCCCCTGGCTGCGCGGGTTGGCAGAGGCCGACATTGGGTTGCCGTCCATGCGCCGAAGCACACCGGCATCCCCGCCTACCTGTACATCCACGTCACCGCCGCCGAGGGTGCCGAAACCGGTAAACCCGACGAACGCATCAGCCTTGGAGGCGTTGGCGGTATAGCTACCGAAATTGATCCACCAGGCCGTCGGCTGCGCCTGCCCGCCGGTGTTCACCGTGCCGCTGCCCTGGCGCCACAGCCAGTTGGCCACATCGGCGGAGTCGATGCCGTTATCCAGGGGGTTGGGCCGACTTGGGTTGAAGACGCCTCCCAGGATATTCCCCGTCAGGTTGCCCCCCACGTTCACGCTCAAATTCCCCCCTGCCTCCGGGTACCAGGCACGGTACAGGCTGTCAGATGAGCCGTTGACGAACTGTTCAAAATAACTGTTGGTATCGTTCAGCACCGTCTTCGCGCTGTTCAGCGCCTTGGGCTGGTTGTAGGGGTCACCGGCACCGGTTGCAGTGGACGATGTACCGGCGGTGTAGACCCCGTACAGGGAGTCCATGCTCAAGTCGCCGGCGCTGAGCAGTTCGAGGTCGCCCGTACCGGTGCGAATCACACTGAAACGGCTGCTGGAGGGGGTCGCCGCATACTCTTTGCCGCTTTGGGCCTGGCAGTAGGCGGGCGAGCTTGCACAGAACTCATCGATGGACGGGATACCGAACTGGTCCAGGATGCTTTGCTCGATCGGCGTTCCGACGGTGACGATAATCCCGTTGTCCGCCAGGTCCTTGGCGCCGAATTCGGTCCAGACATAGCCAACTTTCACGGCGCAGTACGCCGGATTGCCCCCACAGAAATCATCAATCGAACCCAGCCCGAAATCATCGAGGATCTTTTGGTCGATCGGGTCGCCTTCCTTGACCACCACCCCATTGGCCGCAAAGTCCTCCACCGCGAAGGCGGTCCAGGTCAACTTGCCCTTGGCGGGCATCTCCTTGGCAAACATGCCGTAGTGGCTGTCAGCCAAACGCAGGTCGCCGCTGCGCGGATGGGCTTGCAGGATGCGGCTGTCGGCCGCCTCGGTGTCAGCACCTGCGACCAACCGCAGCGACCAGGATTGCGAACCTTCGGCCAGCATCGGCGAGAGGGCCCACAGCTTGCCCTGGCGCCCCGCCACTTCCGGACGCAACGCCACCGACTCAGCCCCGCCCGGCAACTTGACGTTGGTGCCGGAAGGAATCAACGCGCCGCGCGGCAGCGGTATGTCGCCATTGAGGGTCACGTGGTTTTGCGTCGGGTTAAGCGCCTCGTAGTTCGTCGGCAACGGCACCCCTTTGGGCCAGGTCAGCGCCCCGAGCCGGGTGTCCTGGGTCAGCAGGCTGCCGGCGTCCAGCTGTGAGCCGGCCGCCAGGGTGTGTGCCTGGCTCAATAACGTGCCTGCGGCAAACAGCACATTGCTCGCGCTGTCGAACACTGCTGCGGCCAGTACCGTACCGGCAGGCAGCGTCAGGTCCTGGTTCAGCGTCGCCCGGGTCGGCAAGCGCGTACCGGCGGCCACGCCCACGGCCTTGATCGGCAGGTCGTAGTTGAGCACGGTGCCCGCCGGGAAGGTCGTGCCGTCCGCCAGGGTGATGCCGTTACCCGGCACGATGATCGTGCCGCCGGTAAAGTCGATGCCCGGCAACAACACCCAGCCCTTGTCATCGACGGTCTGCGGTGGCGGCGCAAAACCGTCGTTGATGCTGCCGTAAATATTCAGGTCGCCACCGGCGCGCAGGGTCAGGCTGCCCGACTCACCGGAGCCATACACCGAGGTTTTCTGGCTGTTGGGGTTGAGGCTGGCGTAGCGGTAGCCGGACAGGTCCAGATCGCCCTGCACCACCAGGTCACCGTCCGCGGTCTTGCTGACGATTTCCACGCCCGGGCGCAGGTGGAAGGCATCGGCGTAGGTTGCATTGTTAAGCCCGGCGAGTTTGTTTTGCAGCAGGTTCTGGTTGAGCAATGCACCGTTGATAAAGGCCGTGCTCAGCACATGCTTGCCATCCAGGTAGGCCTGGTCGATCTGTTGGTAAGGCCGCCCGCTGGCCGTCGGATCGGTGACCAGTGGCGCATCGTCGTAACTGATCATGCCGTTGAGGGTGATCGAGCGCGCGCCCTGGATCGTCAGGCGGCCATGGGCATCGATGTTGATGTCGTTGCTGGTGCCATCGACGTTGATCAGCCGTGGTGCATTCAGTTCCAGGGTGCCGCGGTTGCGCCCGTCATTGCCCTGGACCGCCTCGGTGCCGTGGCGCAGGTCGATGCGTGCGCCATCGGCCAGGGTCAGTTGACCGGTGCCGGAGCCGAGCACCACCATGGCCCGGTTGGGCGAGTCGATGATCTTGCCGTAGCTGTCCACCCGCAGCTTGCTGCCATGGGCGTCGAGTACCGCGCCGCCGTCCAGGGTCAGGCCGTGCTTGCCGGCCAGGTTGATGCTGCCGACGCGCTCGCCACTGGCGTCCACCAGGCCGGTGACCCGCAGGCTGCCGTTGTCCACGGAGACGTTGACGGTGCCGGCCTTGAGGCCATTACCGATGGTCAAGTCGCCCTGCTTGAGTTGGAAGCTGCGTGTGCCGAACACCTGGCCTTGATTCAGGCGCTGGTTGAGGTCGGCGAATTGCTGGTCCAGCGAACCGCTGCTGCCCAGGCGCTGGGCCTGGATTTCCACGGTACCGGCCTCATAAGGCATCGTGGTCCCGCCCGCATCGTAATAGCCACTGCTGCCGGCGAGGATCGTGCCTTGCAGGTCGACGATACCGCCCGCCGCGTCCACCGCAACCGCCCGCAGTTTGCCGGCCTGGTTGTTTTTGGCCGAGAGGTCGATGGTCGAGCCGGCAGCCTGCAGTATGTTGCCGCTGCGGCTGTCCAGCAGCACAGTGCCGCCCGCGCCGTATTGGCTCACATCGTTGAACACAGTGGCGCCACCGGCCACGTCGATCAACGCCGCATCCGTCAGCACCACATCACCCCGGGCGCCCAGGCTGATTTTACCGCTGGGCAGCACTACCGCCGTGGCCAGGCGAATGCTGTCGCCTTGCAGGGACAGTTCGGCGCCCTGGCCGTCGGCCTTGCCACGCGCCCCCACGGACGCTGCAATATCAATCGCCCCACCTGCGGTGATGCGGTTCACCGAACCGGCTTCGCCGGTCATCAGCGGGGTGAGGATATTCAGGTCGCCGCCGCTGTACTGGAAGCCCTTCACCGGGTCATAGGCGCCCTGGCTCTGATACACCGAGAGGCTGCCCTTGTGGTTGGCGGTAATGCGCTCGCTGGCATTGAGGTTCACGCTGGCAAAGCCCAAAGCCAGGCGATCGAAACTGCTCACGGTGTTGGTCTGGGCAAAGGCGCCGTAGCCGAACTCAATACGCTCGGCGTTGATATCCAGGCGCCCGCTGCCAGTACCCGCCCCGCCGGCGATCACCGAGCCCGGTGGGGTGGTCGCGCCCTGCCAGATCAGGTTGGCGGTATGAATGTTGGCCACGTCGCCAGCGCCACCGGCACCGTAGATCGCCGGAGTGGAGAGCATCAGGTTGCTCAGCCGCGACTTACCCGTCAGTGGGTCATAGGTGTCCAGGGAGGTACTGCCGTAGAAGTTGAAACTGTCCCGCGCCGAGAGCTGCAGGGTTTCCAGGGCCGGCGCACCGAACTGTGAATCACCTTTGAGCAGGCGATCAAGAAGCGCCTGGGTGAGTGTCAGGCCGGCCGGCAACTGATTGGCCACAGCGGCAGCGGCCAGGGCTTGGGCGCTGCCGAGGTTAATGGTGTTGACCCCCAGGTTGAGGTGACGGGTGCCGTAGCGCACCTGGTCGCCCAACTGGAAGGTATTGTTGGTCAACGCCACGATGCTGCCTTCGGAGTACAGCCCGGTTTGCCCGCTGCACAGGCCCGTGTCACACACACCGATGCTGATCCCGCCGCTGGGCACCGTCGTATTGAATGCAATGACATTGAGCAAGCCGTTGGACGCCGCCAGCATATTGGTGACTTTGTAGATAAAACCGTCACGAGCGTCGTAGCTGGCTTTGCCACGGCCGATGGTGTTGATGGATGCGCCCTGCTCCAGGACGATCGCGTTGGTGTCACTCAACAAAAAGACTTCCGGCGCTGCGAGCGTCACACCTTCCCGAAGCGTGACGGTGCTGTTGGCCCGACTCGTACCGCCAGCCAGGACGATGTAATTCCCGGACTGGCCATACGTAACTGCCGTCATCCCCCCCACCATCAAACGCGAGGCTCCCAAGGCGTTGAGGCTGTCATCGTTGAAGGTAATGCCGGAAAAACCGCTGGTTGCGGAACTGCCCGCCGCGACGACTTCAATACCAAGCTTGCCTGGATCAATCACCGCCACCGCGCCGCCATAGCCACCCGCCGCGGCCTCAAAACGGCCTATGCCCTGGAACGAAAACGCATCAGCGCCGCCCCCTGGCCGCAAGGCCAGTTTCAGGGTCTTGGCGTCGACGGCGAGCATCGGGCGTGGCACACCCTGTTTCGCAGCGTCGGCCATGGCGAACTGGGCGTAGCTGGTTTCGTTGTATTGGGAATAGCGACGCAAGGTATCGGCCGAGGTCAGAATCAACTGGCTGGCAACGCTGTTGCCGATCCCGGTGTTGGCGATGGACAAGCGCCCGGCGGTGGACCAGGAGCCATTGCGCATGCGCTGGGTGGCGGCATCACTGCCGAGCCCGGCCAGGCCGTTGATCTCGACGCGGAAAGCGCCGGGCATCAAGGCGTAGGTGGACGGCATCAGGGTATAAGTGCCCGCCGGCAGCCCCGGCACTCCGGCGCCGATGGTGACCTGCTGGCCCACCAACGGATCGACTGCGCCTTTCTCCGGTGCCACCGGCGCCGAGCCAGGCTGCACCCCGGGCACGATGGCGTAAATCGGGTTGGTGCCCAGGCCCGGCAACACAAAACCGCCATTGGCACCAAACTGCACCAGTGGGCTGTAGCGCGCATCCGTAGAGCCTCCGCGCCCGGAAACGAAACCGGCCCCCAGCAATTCGCCGCCACCCGACAGATCCAGGGTAGCCTCAGGCTGCACCTGCACCGACTGGCCGCCGAGAATCACCCCGACGCTGAGTTCCGCGTCCTGGTTGACCAGCCCGCCCTGGCCGACAAACGTCACGGTCTTGCCGTTGTACTTATAGACCTGCCCGTCCAGGGTGCCGCCATACGGCAGCACCAGGCCCCTGCCGCTCACCGACGTCACGCTGCCCGGCAGCAATTGCACCTGGCTGCTGCCCATGCTGCCGATATCGATCAACCCCAGGGGCGCCCGCACCACACCGCCCTGCCGCACCGTCGCGGCGCCCAGTTGCAGGCGCCCGAATGCCGAGTAAGGCACCGCGGCATCCGTGTTGCCGGTACGGCCAATGGTCAGGGTGCGCAGCGGGTCGAACGTGATGTTGAGGCTGTTGAATTCGCTCAGGTAGCCGGCAATGACCCGCGCACCGACCTCCGTGGCCGGATACAACTGCGCCGCCCGCAAGGTCATGTCGCCCTGGGTCAATAACTGGGTGCTGACCCTCAAGGCCACGCCGTCCGGGTTCGCACCCGCCAGGAAGCGCAGATCGCCCTGGCTGGTCAGGTTGACCTGATCAAAGCCGCGACGCTCAAGGCCGACCAGGCTGTCGTCGGCCTGGCGCAGTTTGCCCTTGCTGCCAAACAACACGCTGCCGCGCACATCGATCAAGCTGCCGCTGGCATTGAACTGCGCCTCGGTGGCGCGCAGCGAGGGTAACGGCAACACCGACACCGGGTTCACGTAGAACTCCCGGGCCGGCGAATCCATGCCGGACAGCAGCAGAGACGGTGCCGACAGATTCACCCGGGCATTGGCTGCCGCGCCCTCACTGAGGTTGAAGGCACCGCTGTACAGGCGCAGGCTCTGGCCCATGTTCAAGGACACATCGCCGTCGAAACTCAACAGGCCGTTGCTCATCAATGCCAGGTTGTCGAAGCCGCCCGCACTGACCTGGTCGACGCCCAGGCGAGCGTGGCCGTATTCCAGGCTGTCGGCCGCGTCGGCGGCGGTGCCGGCGAGCGTGTGGGCCTGATGGGTCTGGCCGAGCACCAATTCACGCACCTTCAGCACGCGATCCGTGACACTGCTCTTGGTGTAATACGGGCTGTCCAGCGCTACGTTCAGGCTGCCGCCCGCTGCGCCGGCACCGCCGGCCCGGGCCACCAGACTGCCGTCCAGGTACAAGCCATTGTTGGACGCCAGGCTGATGCTGCCGCCATTGCTGGCCACCCGGGTTGCGCCCTGCCCCGGCACATCCAACACCGCTTGCGTGCCCGACGCGTCCAGCCGGGCGCCCTCGCGTACCACCACAAACAGGTCGCTGGCAGTGACCGTGCCGGTGCTCAGGTTGATCTCGCCACCGATGCTGATCTTGCCGCCGTCACGGACCAACCCGTATTGGCTTCCACGATTCTCCACGGCGGTCGCGGCCCGGGCGGCGACATCGATCAGTGCGTTTTCACCCAGCCAGATGGAGCGGCCGTGGCCAACCGCGTTGGCCGGCTCGAACGCGCGCGTGGTCAGGCCGTTCAGGTTGACGCTGCCACCCCAGGCATTGAGCGTGCCGTCGACCGTCAGTTGGCCGATGCTGCGCAGGTTGATCGACTGGCCCGGGTCGACGCTGATCACCGCGCCCTGGCCGACCACCAGCGCGGTTGTCGGCAGTTGCTCGGCAGGCGACTCCAGGTGGCCGGCGGAAAGGGTCAGGCTGGCGCCACGGCGTTGGCCGAGTACGCCCTTGCTCGCGTCTTCCTGGTAAAGCGGCGGGGTCCAGCGCTCCATCACGCTGGCCGCATCGCCGCCACCCGGCGTCGTGGCGGCCTGCTCCGAGAGCCGGTAGGCCGGCACGTTCACATCCACCTGAGTACCATCGGCGACCAGCAATCCTTCGTTGCCGGTAATGTCATAGGCCGAAAAACCCTTGTTGAAAAAATCCCCGGCCAACTGCAAGGTCTTGGCATCCGGCGCCTGCGGGCTCTGGCCGATCTGCACCTTGTTGGCCTGCAAGGTCAGGGTGCCGCCTGCGCTGACGCCATAGCCGCGAATCTCGGCGCCCAGGTCCAAAGCCCCCAGTGCGCCCACGGTCACGTCGCCGCCCTTGCCGCCCCGGACTTTGCCATCCAGGCCGATGGTTGCCCCGGACGACGTTTCCACCAGGCTGCCCGCCGCGAGATTCACGTCGCCGGAGTTGCGCAACGACACCTTGCCACCGTTGATATACGCCACCCCGTCAGTGGCCGAAGGGTCCAGCGCCAGATTATTCCAGCGCCCGGAACTGTCCAGCTTGACTCCGGCGGCCACATCGAGCCGGCCGATGCCCGGCAGAATCACATCGCCAACGACATTGGAGCGATTGAGGTCGACCTGATTCAGCAGGTTGCCCGCGTTGATGCTGCCGCCGTGGGCCGTGAGGTTGGCATTGACTGAAACCACGGGGCCGAACAGGGTGATGTCGCCGCCGTCAGCCACCTTGAGTGCGCCATTGACGTCAATCTGCTGCTTTGCGCCGACCTTGATCGCGCCCAACCGGTAGCCATTGAGCTGGTCACTGTCGAGCACCAGTTTGCCCTGGCGTTCGGTCGGCAGCGCAGTGGCCAGGTCCAGGCCGTCGGCGATTTTTTGCGTGCTGCTCTCGATCAGCACCTGGTCG
Source organism: Pseudomonas sp. 21615526 (assembly GCF_013386245.1). NCBI lineage: Bacteria > Pseudomonadati > Pseudomonadota > Gammaproteobacteria > Pseudomonadales > Pseudomonadaceae > Pseudomonas > Pseudomonas sp. 21615526. The sequence goes on from NZ_JACAOM010000026.1 coordinate 39,680, forward strand.
ATGGTCGGGGTCAAGGCGTAGCGCAAGGTGCCGGTGGCCTTGTTGTACACCGGCGTGTATTGGCCAATGATCAGCTGCGCCCGCTGGGCCATGGCCTGCTGTGACTGCTGATAACCATCAAGGTTGATATTCGGTGCCTGGGTCTGGCGATCGCCCTGGAATACATCGCTGATCAACTGGCCTTCCAGCACCGCGTTGGTGGTGCCCACCACCAGCTTGCCGGCGTCGCGGCCCACGGTGTAGCCCGCCTCGTAGCGGCTTTGCTGGGCCACCAGCGGGTTGTAGTAGAAATCGCTGCGGCCCCAGCGGACGCTGGTGTCTTCAAAGCCCTTGTAGATCCCCGCGTAGAGAATGTCCCCGGGGGCTTTCGACAGCTCATAGAGCTGGCCGTCAGGCCCCTTGAGCCAGGTCTGGCGGATGTAGCCGGCCTGCACATCGACGGTGCCGCCCGACAGATTGACCTGGGCACCCTGCTGGGTCACCACGTCCTTGCCGGTGAACGTCACAGTGCCGCCCTGGGCCATCCACTCGCCGACCGAGTGGCCCTGGGTGCCCAGGTAACCGCCGACTTCCAGCAGCCCGCCGGCGGTGTACCAGCGGTCCGTCGCATAGCCGTTGGTGCCGGCCGGGACGAACACCAGGTCCCGCAGGTCGACCCACACGTCATTGTTGATCAATTGCCCGCCGTCACGGTTGGCGGGCGCGTCGCGCTGTTCGTTGCCCTGCACGTTGATCTTGATGTTGTTGGCTTCCATCGCCACCTTGACGCCAATCGCGCCGGCCACGTCGATCATCGCGCCGTCACGCACCAGGCTGCGCTGACCGGCACTGACCGCCACCTGGCCGCCGGTGGCCAGGGTGATCGAGCCTTTGCGCAAATCCACAGTGCCGCCGCTGACGATCTCGATCCGCGACTGGTCAGTGCGGTCGGCCACCGCGCTGAGGTTGTTGAACTGGCCGGTGATCAGGTTGGCAGGCAAGCCGTCGAGCTTGATCAGGCCGTTGTCCTTCTGGCTATTGAGGGCGGTGCTGCCGCTGGCGTCCAGCAGGATCGCCGTGGTGCTGCCCTCGCCCAGGGTCACGCTGGCGCTGGTGTCGCTGGCGGCGTTGAGCAAGTGAATCGTGCCGCGGGTATCCACCGAGGTGCTGGCCAGGGCCACGCCGTTCTGCTGCACCTGGTGCCCGGTGAGGGTGATGTCGCCGGTCGACGCCATGATCAGGCCGCTGTTGCTGACCTTGCCCGACGTGCTGCCGGCCTTGAGGCTGGTGGCCACTTCATTGCCACGGGTGGTGGAGCGGTCGTTGCCGGTGGTGCCGACGCCCTTGCGGATATAAAAACTGTCGCCGGCGGCCAGGGTGGCCTGGCCCCTGGCGGTGATGATGCTGCCGGCGTTCTCGACCTCCGAGCCGAGCAGCAAGGCATAGCCACCGGCGTCGGTAGAGGTGGCCGGGTTGTGAGTCTGGATCAACGCGCCGCGCTGCACCTCGACCTTGCCCGCCGCGTCGGTGAAAGTCGGCTGGGTGCCGTTGGCATCCACATAGATCCCGCGTTGGGTGAATTGGTCATCGGTGATGGTGGCAGCGGCCGCCACCAGGTTGCGCACATTGACCTGGCTGCTGCCGCTGAAGATCACCCCGTTGCGGTTCATGATCATCACTGTGCCAGGGGCGTTGATCTGGCCCTGGATTTCGCTGGGGCGCGCGTTGGGGTCGTTGACACGGTTGAGCACGGCCCAATTCGATTGCTGCTGGAAATCGACCGTGGTGTTGCGTCCGACGTTGAAGGTTTCCCAGTTGAGGATCGCCTTGTCGGCGGTCTGCTCGATGGTCACCGTGGTCTTGCCACCGGACTGGCTCTGGGTCGGGCCCTTGGCGTTGGTCCAGCCCTGGGTCAGGCTGTTGTCCACCTGCAAGCCGCCCTTGCCGAGGCCGTCGGGAATCGTCGAGACCTGGCCGAGCGCCGCTTGCCGGCCAGCGGCCTGGGCGGCCTGCTGGGCCGCAATCGCCGCGACACTGTTGTTGAGCGTGCTGATGGAACGTGACAACTGCTGGTTCGCCCGCGCCTGCTGATTCAACGATGGAATCCCCGGCACCTGCGCCCCGTTGAGGCGGGCCGCTGTCGCCGCCTGGGAGGCACCCTTGTCGGCAAACCAGCCGGAGCTGAACGCTGTCGCCGCGTGGGCGCTGCCTGCCACCATGAACAAGGCAATCGCCTGGGCCAGGGGTTTGAGGCGCAGGATCGTCTGGCCGCCAGGGCCTTGGGCATTCAGGTTGACCGGTGGTTTGCAGCGGACCATCAGGAAGCTTCCTTCTTTGTTATTGCCCATGGGGAACTGGCGACGTGCGTCACGTATGGGAGTTAGGCGGTTGGCGAGGGGCGGGACTGAACTTCTGTCATGGAAAGTTCATGTAAGGCTGATAGCCGAGCCGCAAACGCAAAAATCAGCAACGGCACAGGCCGTTGCTGATCGGGTGTTGCCGGTCGGTAAAAGCGTGGGTTACAGCGGACGACCGATGGCGTTGCAGACATCAGACTTGCCGATGCTCAGCGCGCTGGTTGCGGTAACGAAGTTGCTGGTGATCGCGGCTTTCCAGGCAGCTGGCAGTGGCACGAAGCGGTTGGCCTTGATCGCGTTGTCGTTGCTGTTCAAGGCGCTGGCACCGAAGTGACGGGTGAAGAACGCACGCACTTGCGAGGTCTGGGTGGCGTCGGCGTAGCACTGGCTGAAGATCAGGTTGGTGAAGCCCAGGATCGGATAACCGCTGCTTGGGTAAGGCACGACGCTTGGATCGTTGGCATCGGCGGCGGCAGCAAACACCGGTACCCAGGCGTTCTGGTTGGCGACGTTGGCAGCAGCCGGTACGGGCACAGCAGCGATGGCGGCGGAAACGTTATCAGGGGCTGGAGAAACACCGGCGACCTTGGCCACTTTGGTGGCGTCATCCAGGCCAGCCAAGGTAGGCGCGGCATAGTCCGGGCTCATGTAGGTGATGCGACCATCACCGGCGTTCAGCGCGGTCATCACGCCTTGGCTGGTCACGGCAGGCACGGCGCCTGGTGGCACGCCGAAGCTGTCCGCGAAGTTGGTGGTAACCACAAATTTCTTGGACTCATTGACGCACTTGGCCGCCAGGAAACGGGTGAACAGCTCGGTGGTGCCACTGGCTTCGTTACGGTAAACCACCACGATATTACCGGTGCGACCGGTAGCCGGGAGTTGGTTCCAGGTGGTGATGCGGCCCGAGAACACGCCGCACAGTTGATCAACGCTCAGGTCAACTGCGTTGGTACCGGCCTTGTTGAATGGAATGGCAACCGAAGTGGCGACCGAAGGCACTTGAATCAGCTTGCCCCAGGTCGCTTGTTTGGTGGAGGCGTAGGTGGACAGTTCAGTCGAGGTCAGCTTCGAGTCGCTGCCCGCCCAGTGAACGTTCTTGGTGCCGGTGCCGAACTGGCTGTAGTCGTTGTTCAGGAACGCCAGTTTGCCCTTGCCGCTGCCCACGCCGATGTACGGGGCGAAACCGGCGGTCAATACGCCGGAGGTCTGGTACAGCGGTTGTGGCAGGGTGGCGCCGCCGCCGTTGATGTCTGCCATGGCAGCCTGGGCCGAGCACAGTGCAGCGAGGGTCATGGATACCGCGAGAACGTTGCGCTTAAACATGAAGAAGCTCCTTTCGTCGTGTTTGTACGTTGGGGTAGATGACGCTATGGCTTCGGTCCCGGGCTGTGTTCCGGGGGGTACCCAGGGGTGAGGCCATGGGTATGAAATTTCGCAGCATCCGATGACAGCTAAAGGAAAAAACCTCGGGAGGAACGGCTTGATTTTTAAAAAGATTCTCGGGTGTTTTGGTCACACTTTTGAGCGATTTTGGGGTGAGGTGACAGCGAGGTTTCAGCGCGGATTTCGAGGACCGGGCTGGAGGCGTTACGGGCCGTGTGGTGGGGTTGGGCAGATGACAGAATGAGGAACCCGAGGTTGGGACCCGCGTGTCGGGCGCGCGAAAATAGTCTTGAAGAAACGCAGTTAAAATG
>NZ_JACAOM010000237.1:0-1678 GCF_013386245.1 Pseudomonas sp. 21615526
CGACGTGGTCATCGTCGGCGCTGGCCCGGCAGGCCTGTCTGCCGCCTGCCGATTGAAGCAGAAGGCCGCCGAAGCCGGTAAGGAAATCAGCGTCTGCGTGGTCGAAAAAGGCTCCGAAGTCGGCGCTCATATCCTGTCCGGTGCCGTGTTTGAACCCCGTGCCCTGAACGAACTGTTCCCGGACTGGAAAGAACTCGGTGCACCGCTCAACACCCCTGTTGTGCGTGATGACATCTATGTACTGCGCTCCAGCGAAGCTTCCACCAAGGTGCCTGACTTCTTTGTGCCCAAGACCATGCACAACGAAGGCAACTACATTATTTCCCTGGGCAACCTGTGCCGCTGGCTCGCCCAGCAGGCCGAAAACCTGGGTGTGGAAGTCTACCCGGGCTTCGCCGCCCAGGAAGCGCTGTTCGACGAAAACGGCGTGGTGCGCGGGATCATCACCGGTGACCTCGGCGTCGACCGTGAAGGCAACCCGAAAGAAGGCGTCTACACCCCGGGCATGGAACTGCGTGGCAAGTACACGCTGTTCGCCGAAGGTTGCCGTGGCCACATCGGCAAGCAACTGATCCAGCGCTTCAACCTGGACAGCGACGCCGACGCCCAGCACTACGGCATCGGCCTGAAGGAAATCTGGGAAATCGACCCGGCCAAACACCAGCCAGGCCTGGTAGTGCACACCGCCGGTTGGCCGCTGGACATCATGAGCGCGGAGAACACCGGCGGTTCGTTCCTCTATCACCTGGAAAACAACCAGGTGGTCGTCGGCCTGATCGTCGACCTGTCCTACAGCAACACCTTCCTGTCGCCGTTCGACGAGTTCCAGCGCCTCAAGCATCACCCCGTGCTGGCCCAGTACCTGGAAGGCGGCAAACGCATCAGCTACGNNAATGGTGTTCAAGGGCGGCGCGCTGATCGGTTGCGACCTGGGCACCCTGAACTTCGCCAAGATCAAGGGCAGCCACACCGCGATGAAGTCCGGCATGCTCGCCGCTGACGCCGTGGCTGACCGCCTGTTCGCCGAATCCGAAGGCGGTGACGAACTGACCGCTTACGTCGACAGCTTCAAGAACAGCTGGCTCTACGAAGAACTGTTCGCCAGCCGTAACTTCGGCCCGGCGATGCACAAGTTCGGCCCGATCATTGGTGCCGGCTTCAACTGGTTCGACCAGAACATCCTCGGCGGCAAAATGCCGTTCACCCTGCACGACACCAAGCCGGACTACGCCTGCCTCAAGCTGGCCAAGGACAGCAAGAAAATCGACTACCCGAAACCCGACGGCAAGCTGAGCTTCGACAAGCTGAGTTCGGTGTTCATCTCCGGTACCAACCACGAAGAAGAACAACCGTGCCACCTGAAGCTGAAAGACCCGAGCATCCCGATCGGCACCAACCTGCCGCTCTACGATGAACCGGCGCAGCGCTACTGCCCGGCCGGCGTGTATGAAGTGATCACCAAGGAAGACGGCGAGAAGCGCTTCCAGATCAACGCCCAGAACTGCGTGCACTGCAAGACCTGTGACATCAAGGACCCTTCGCAGAACATTACGTGGGTGACGCCGGAAGGTGCGGGTGGGCCGACTTACCCGAATATGTAAATCCGCTGCTTGAACAGAAGGCTCCCAAATGGGGGCCTTTTTTGTAGCCCGGAAAAAGACCCATCGACTCGGTCAAA
>NZ_JACAOM010000238.1:0-292 GCF_013386245.1 Pseudomonas sp. 21615526
ATGCCGGCGCAGTTGACCAGTCCATGCATCGGCGGCAGGCCTTGCAGGGCCAGGTCCAGGGCGGCGCTGTTGGCGATGTCCAGGCAGAGGGTTTCGCAACCGAGTTGGGCCAGGGCCTGAGCGTCGCGGCCCAGGGCAAACACCTGGGCGCCGCTGGCGATAAGTTGGAGGGCAATTTCCCGGCCGATGCCGCTGCTGGCGCCGGTGACGAGGATGCGCTGCTTGGTGAAGTCAAAAATAGCGTTCATGGTTCACGATCTCTAAAACGATGGAGATCCCATGTGGGAGCGGG
>NZ_JACAOM010000238.1:329-1396 GCF_013386245.1 Pseudomonas sp. 21615526
CAAGCCCGCCCCCACATTTGGATCAGTGTTCGCTTAATTCAATTGCAAGCTGTGCATCACCGGTTTCAAGGCCGGATACAGCTCCAGATAGCTGGCAAACGCCCGGTCATACACCCCGACATTCCCCGCCGCCGGCTCCGCCCGCAGCTCCAACTGCACCCAACCTTTCTCCATCTGCCGGTCATCCACCACCCCCACCGCATGGGCCGCCAACAACGCCGCGCCCAAGGCCGCCTCCACCTCTTGCACAATGGTGTAGACCGGGAAGTGGGTGATGTCCGCAATAATCTGCATCCACAAATCCGAATGGCTCGCCCCACCCACCACAATCAGCCGTGGATCAAGGGAATGCGCCCCACGGGTGCCCGCTTCGATATTGTGCCGCAGGGCAAAACTCACCCCTTCGAGCACCGCGCGGTACAGGTGGATCCGGCTGTGATACAGGTTCAGCCCGACAAAGCTGCCGCTGGCCCGGTCATCCCACACCGGGCTGCGTTCGCCCATGAGATACGGCAGGAACAACAGCCCTTCGCTGCCCGCCGGGATCTTTGCGGCGCTCTGCTCCAGCAGCCACAAACTGTCCTGGCCAGTCTCTTTCGCCTGCTGCTCCTCAGCCTGGCAGAACTGTTCGCGAAACCAGCTCACCGACGCCCCGGCGGTGATCGCACCACCGAAGATGTACAGGTCCTGATGGCCGTTATAGACGTGGGGCATGCTCACCAGGCCATGGCGCGCATCCACCTGCTGATTGAGATAACCCCAGCACATGCTGGTGCCAATCATCGCCACGTGATTGCCCGGCCGCGTCACCCCGGCCGCCAATGTGGCCATGGCCGCATCCACGCCCCCGGCCAGGATCGGCGTGCCGGCCTGCAAGCCCAGCCGCCGGGCCCATTCCTCCAGCAAACCACCGACCACTTCACCGGAATACAGCAAACGCTCCGGCATCATCGCCAACGGAATCCCAAGCGCCGCCAGCATCTCGGCCGACCAGCCGCGCCGGGCCACATCGTAGACGCCACCGATATTGCCGGCGCTGCTGTGGTCCACCGCCAACTCACCGGTCA
>NZ_JACAOM010000239.1:0-1049 GCF_013386245.1 Pseudomonas sp. 21615526
GCAAGCTCCCTTGCCACAGGGATAAAGTTATGGGGCCTTGAACACAACCTGCTGCACATCGACCTTTTTCGGGATCAGGCCGTTGGCAAAAAACGCGTCGGCCGTACGTTGCTGGTTGGCGATATCCACCGCTTCCAATGGCCGGCTCGGCGTCGGCGAGCGATGCTGGAAGTAACTCTCCACCACCGCCGGCTGCAAGCCCAATGTCTTGGCCATCAGCGCGACGCTTTCGTCATGCTGGTCCAGCGACAACCGCTGCGCCTGGGCAAACACCTTGAGAATCGCCGCAATCGCCTGCGGGTGCTGCTTGGCAAACGGCCCGCTGGCGATGAAGAAACTGCCCGCCGGGTTCAGCCCCTGGCCATCCCCCAGCACCTTCGCCGAACCGTCCACCACGGCCGCCGAGTAGTACGGGTCCCACACCACCCAGGCGTCGACCTTGCCTTGTTNNCGCCACGCGCTTGCCCTTGAGTTCGGCCACGCTTTGCACGGTGCTGTCCTTGGGCAGCAGGATGGCTTCGGTGCGCCCGTCATTGGGCTCGACGCCGATGTAGCGAATGTCGATGCCGGCAGCCTGGGCGAAGATCGGCGGGATGTCGCCGATATTGCCGATGTCGATGCTGCCGCCATTTAGGGCTTCGATCAGCGGCGGGCCGCCGAGGAATTCGATCCACTCGACCTTGGTGCCCGGCAACCCTTGCTCGAACAGGTGATGCTCACGGGCGAGCACCATGCTCACCGAGCTTTTCTGGTAGCCGACGCGCAGGGTGGCCGGTTCTGCCGCCAGCAGCGGCCCGGCGCACAGTGCCAGCAGTGTGGCTGCGATGAACTTGCGCATCAGAGACTCTCCTTGACCTTGGCCGCGACGTCCGCCGGCACCCACTGCTGCCAGACCTGCGGCTGTTCTTTCAGGAACGCTTCGGCCACCTGGCGCGGCGCGGTACGTTTCTCGGCCATTTGCGCGAGGATGCCGTTGAGCAGGTCAATCGGCAGGTCGACTTTTTCAAAGAACGTCACCAGTTGCGGGTACTGCGCCTTGAACGGCGCCG
>NZ_JACAOM010000240.1:0-333 GCF_013386245.1 Pseudomonas sp. 21615526
GCACCGGTTATTCATCGCTGCTGCGGCTCAAGCGCTTGCCGGTGCAGAAGCTCAAGATCGACCAGGGTTTTGTCGCCGGGTTGCCATGGGATGAGGACGATGCGGCGATCGTGCGGGTAGTGATCGCGTTGGCGCAGAGCATGGGCATGCAGGTGCATGCCGAAGGTATCGAGCAGGTTGAGCAGGCGCGGTTTCTATTGGAACAGCGCTGTGACCTTGGCCAGGGGTACTGGTTTGGTCGGCCGATGCCGGCCAGTGAGCTGGATTGGGCGAGGGCGCCGACAATTCGTTAACCACCGCCTGTCCTGATTTCAAACAGGGCCAAAATGTGGG
>NZ_JACAOM010000241.1:0-2402 GCF_013386245.1 Pseudomonas sp. 21615526
GTATACAAATTCACCTCCGCCACCAACTGCGCCAACCGATCAACAATCAACGCCTGCTGCGAACTGAACAACGACCGCTGCGCATCCAGAAACACCAGATTACTGTCCACCCCACTGCGATACCGGTGCTGAGCCAGGTCGTAATACGTCTGGTTGGCCCGAACAAAATCCCGCTGCGCCGCCAGTTGCTCGTTATACGTTTGACGCGCCGCCAGCCCGTCCGAGACTTCCTGGAACGCGGTCTGAATCGACTTCTCATACTGCGCGACATAAATGTTCTTCTGAATCTTCGCGTAATCCAGGCTGGCCCGCAGGCTGCCCGCGTTGAAGATCGGCAGATTGATCTGCGGCTGGAACCCCCAACTCCCCGAGCCCCCCTGGAACAATCCCGACAGATCCTTACTCGAGGTGCCCGCGTTGGCCGTCAGCGTAACCGAAGGAAAAAACGCCGCCCGCGCCGCGCCAATATTCGCGTTGGCCGCCTGAAGCTGATACTCGGCCTGCACAATATCCGGCCGCCGTTGCAGCAGGTCCGACGGCAACCCGGCCGGCACCCGGGCTACCAGGTCGTCGGACAGCGGCTGTGCCGGCAAAGAATCCGGCACCGGCCCACCCACCAGCAACGCCAGGCTGTTGAGGTCCTGGGCCACCTGCCGCTGGTAGCGCGCAATGCTTGCCCGGGTACTTTCGACGCTGGTCTGGGCCTGGATCACATCAATCGACGTCGCCTTGCCCGCCGTTTTACTGCGCGACGTCAGGCGCAGGCTGTGCTCGTCCGAGGCCAGCGTCTGCCGGGCCAGGGCCAGCAGTTCCTGGTCGGCACGCCAGGTCAGGTAAGCGTTGGCGACGTTGGCCACCAGGCTCAGTTGCGCGCTGCGCCGAGCTTCTTCAGTGGCCAGGTATTGCAGCATCGCCTGCTCACTGAGGCTGCGTACACGGCCGAAAAAATCCAGCTCGTAGGCGCTGACGCCCAATGTCGCCGAATAGGTAGAGGTGATCGCAGACTTGCCGGTGGTAGTGGCGCGCCGCGGGACTTTCTGGCGGTTTTCGGCACCCGTGGCAGACACCGCCGGGAACAGGTCGGCACGCTGGATGCGGTACTGCGCCTGGAACGCTTCGACATTCAGCGCCGCCACCCGCAGGTCACGGTTATTCACCAGGGCCTGGCCAATCAACTGCCGCATCACCGGGTCACGGAACAACTGTTGCCAGTCAGGCCCGGCGGCCGATGGCCCCACCCGGTCCGCGTTATACCCCGGGTAGTGCGCCGGGGTCGGTGCCTCGGGCCGCTGATAGTCCGGGATCAACGAACACCCGCCAAGCACACACGCCACGCCGAGCATCAGTTTTTTCATCACGCGCCAACCATCCATTTGGCCAGGCCATGCCGGCCACTCACGCCCAGTTTGGCCGCCGCGCGCTTGAGGTAGGTTTCGATGGAGCTGTTTTTCACGCTGAGTTTCTCGGCCATCTGCGGTACGGTTCCGCCGGTCAACAACCCCAGGCAAACCTCCTGTTCCCGCGCCGATAAGGTGATGTCACTGAGTGACAGGCGTTTATAGAATTCGCGCTGCAATTGCGACTGCTCCAACGGAGTTTTAGAGGGCTCGGGCGCTACCGGCGGGGCCTGTCGATTGATCTGCGCGTGGCGCTCGATCAACGGCAGCAAGGTTTCCGAAAGGCTCTTGAGAAACGACAGCTGCGCCAGGGAAAAGGCGCGTTGGGTGTGGGGCCGGTAGAACGAAATCACGCAGCGCCGATTGGCCTGGCGCGATACCAGGTTGCACTGATGGGAGGTGCCGCGGGTGTGGGTGCTGTCGGCCTTGGCATTCATCTGGATCAACAGCGGGTCGTTCATGCCGAGCATTTTTTTCAGCAGCGGATGATCGTCGCGGTGATGCAGGGTGCGCGGTGGCGGCAGGTCCTGCTTCAACCCGTCGCTGCCAAGTAACTTGATATCGAGCACGCAGGCCTGGTGCTCGTCGAGGGTCCATTCACTGAGGTCCACCAAGTGAACCGGTACCAGCTTGTTGACCAGTTGCAGCATGTTCGCTGCGAAGTGTTCAGTGCCGGTGCTTGAAATCAACTCTCCCAACTCGAAATAAAAATGCGGATTTTCCATATTCCGAATACTGCTGGTCAGACTCATAGCCATCTCATCCTTGATGTCGAAAACCGTCAACGGTTGCCCGTACGTGTGCAGGCCTCCCGTTCTCCTTGAACCTGGGTCGGTGCTCGAGGCTTCATTTAGCCACGTGGATTTGTCCTACGTATGTAGCGGAAACGAGGGACACAACCTGCCATAAAAAGCGCGCCATTATTTCGTCATTTCCGACAGGGATATAGGCTGAAGCTGCAGGGTAAAAGGATTTTAGAGTTTGTTAACTAGTTGATATAAAACA
>NZ_JACAOM010000027.1:0-38624 GCF_013386245.1 Pseudomonas sp. 21615526
CCGGCGGCTGCTTCTGGGGCATGCAAGACCTGCTGCGCCGCTACCCCGGCGTGCTGCACACGCGGGTCGGCTACACCGGCGGCGATGTGCCGAATGCCACGTATCGCAACCACGGCAACCATGCCGAAGCCATCGAGATCGTCTTCGACCCGACGGTGATCACTTACCGGCAGATCCTCGAGTTCTTTTTCCAGATCCACGACCCCAGCACGCCCAACCGCCAGGGCAACGACCTGGGCCCCAGCTACCGTTCGGCGATTTATTACCTGAGCGAACAGCAACGCGACATCGCTGAAGACACCGCTGCCGACGTCGACGCCTCAAAACTGTGGCCGGGCCGTGTCGTCACCGAGATCGAACCGGCGGGGCCGTTCTGGGAGGCGGAGCCGGAGCATCAGGATTACCTGGAGCGGATTCCGAATGGCTACACCTGCCACTTCATCCGACCCAACTGGAAGCTGCCGAAACGCGGTTGAAAATGTGGGAGCGGGCTTGCGCGAAGGCGGTGTGTCAGTCAGCAAGTTCTTCACTGACCCACCGCTTTCGCGAGCAAGCCCGCTCCCACATAAAGCAGTTCCTACACAAAGCCCCTCCCTCACAAGGCGCATTTCCCTCAGCGCATTTGCAGAATGATCGGGCTACTGCTCGCCGGGCCCGTGTGCTCACGCAACTTGCCCACCGCCTTGGCATCCACCGCCCCACCCTGATTGCCCCAGGTGCCGCGCACAAACGTCAGCACTTCAGCAATCTCCTGGTCCGACAACTGCTCACGGAACGCCGGCATGCGATAAGCGTCCGCCACATTGGCCGCCACTACGCGCTGCGAGCCATTGAGGGTGATGTTGATCGCCGAGGCGTCCTCCTTGGCCAGTGCGGAGGTGGCGCCCGCCAGCGGCGGCATCCAGTCCGGTTGCCCTTTGCCTTCCAGCCCGTGGCACGAGGCGCAGCGGGTCACATAGGTATGCGCACCCGGCGCATCCAGGCGTTGCGCAGCCGACACCGCCTGATACTGCCAGGCCGCACCGTCGCGCTGCTCGTCGCCCGGCAACGACCGCAGATAGCGTGCAATCGCCGCCAGGTCATCGTCGCTCATGAACTGCGTGGAGTTGTTGAACGCCTCGGTCATCGAGCCATAAACCACCGCATGTTTGTTGCGACCGGTCTTGAGGAACTGCACCACTTCCGGCTCGCTCCAACGCCCCAGGCCGGTGTTGGGATCATCCCGCAGGCTCGGTGCATACCAGCCGTCGAGCAAGCCACCGGCCAGGTACGGCTTGCCACTTTCATCCAGTGCCTTCTCGTTGAAGGCCAGGCCCCGTGGTGTGTGACAACTGCCGCAATGCCCCGGGCCCTGCACGATGTAGGCGCCCCGGTTCCACAGTTCATCCTTCCCGGCCTTCGCGACATACGGCTTGCTGTCGGTAAACACGCCATTCCACAGCGCGATCGGCCACCGCATATTCAATGGCCACGGGATCGAACTCTTGATATTGGCCTGCTGCACCGGCGCCACGCCCTTCATGAAGAACGCGTACAGGGCGCGCACATCATCGTCGCTGAGCTTGGCATAGGACGGGTACGGCATCGCCGGATACAGGCGGCGCCCACCCGGCGCGACACCCTGGCGCACCGCGCGGTCGAAGTCGGCGAGGCTGTAGCTGCCAATACCGGTTTCCGGGTCTGGCGTGACGTTGGTGGCGTGGATCGCCCCCAGCGGCGTGGCCATTTCCAGGCCACCGGCAAAGGGCTTGCCGTTGGGCACGCTGTGGCACGCCACACAGTCGCTGAGCCGGGCGACATACTCGCCTCGGGCGACCAGCGCCGGGTCCGTGGCGACGGGCTCGGCCCCCAGCGGCGAGACAGGCTCGCGGGTGACATACCAGGCCAGCAGGCCTGCGGCGACCAGGCACGGCAGCGCCAGCCAGCCAACGGTTCTTGCGAATCGACGGTTGTTCATAAGTGCTCAGGCCCCGGTCAGGTGAAGGAGTGGCGGCTTAACGGCATGCTGCGAACGCGCTGCCCGGTCAACGCCGCGACGGCGTTGGCCACGGCAGGCGCCACGGCGGGCAGCGGCGGTTCGCCAATACCGCCCATTTTTTCCCCGCTCTCGATCACGCGCACGTGCACCCGGGCCATCCGCGAAGGCGGCAGCACCGGGTACAAATCGTAGTTACGCGCCCGAGGCAAGCCGTCCACATACACCGCTTCCTCCAACAGCACCTGGGACAAGCCCAGCGACACTGCCCCATTCACCTGCGCCTCGACAATCGCCGGGTTGACGATGCTGCCCGGGTCGATTGCCTGCCAGATGTCGTGCACCTTGACCTGGCCGTTCTCGATCGACACCTCGGCAATCACCGCCGTCTGGGTGCCGAACGGTGACGCCATCGCCACCCCTCGTGCGCGCTTGCTGCCGTCCTCGGCAACAAACGGCCCACGTTTCCAGCCACCCGACAACTCGCCCACCGCCTTCAGCAGGGTGGTCAGCCGCTGGTTATCCCGCAACAGATGCAGGCGCAACTCGAACGGGTCCTTGCCACCCTTGTCGGCCAGTTCATCCAGGAAGGATTCGTAGAAAAAGTCATTCAGCGAATTGCCCACCGAACGCCAGTAGCCCAGCATCACCGGGCCCTTCACATAGATCTGCGCGATACGCTTGTTGGGAATCGCATAGGACTTGCCGGACAGTCCCTCAAGGGCCGTCGGGTCGAGCTTCTCGCCCTGCTTGCCCGCCAGGGCCTCGGTCGGTCCCTCCGTGGCGCTCACCGCTTCAATCGCCACCGGCCAGCCGTCGCTGTCCAGCGCCCCACGGAAATTCACCGCTGCGACCGGGCGCAGCACATCCCGCAGGAATTCTTCTTCGCGGCTCCAGATCAACTTCACCGGGCGCCCCACCGCCTTGGCCAACTCGATGGCCTGCGGATAAGGACTGGCCGAGTCATACAGGAAGTGCCGCCCGAAAAAACCACCCAACAACGGCGAATGCAGGGTAATGCGCTCCGGGGCCAGGCCGGTGCGCTTGGCGATATCGGCCAGGAACATGTCCTGCGCCTGATTCGGCAGCCAGATCTCCAGCGAACCGTCAGGGTTGAAGCGCGCCAGCGCCGAAGGCGGCTCCAACTGGGCATGGTGCAGGTACTGGTTGTGGTAAGTGGCCTCGACCTTGGTCTTGGCATTGGCCAGCGTGCCGGCCACGTCGCCCTCGTTCTCATCATCACGGGCCGGGCCGGTTTCTGCGGCCAGGTGCTTGAAATGCTCGTCGCTGGAAAAGTCCTTCGGCATCCCGCGCACCTTGGAACCAGCCGTCGGCTCCAGCCAGTCGACCTGAATCGACTCCACCGCACGCTTGGCATGCCACCAACGCTCGGCCACCACCGCCACCGCACCGGGCAGGCGATGCACCGAATGCACGCCCGGCATGGCCTTGACCTGGTCTTCGTTGCGCAGGCTGCCCACGGTCATGCCGAGTCGGGGCGCATGCTGCACGGCGGCATGGAGCATGCCGTCGACCTTCATATCAATGCTGTACAGCGCCTTGCCGGTGGACTTGTCATACGCATCGAGACGCTTCACCGGCTTGCCGATCCAACGGAACTGGCTTGGGTCGCGCAGCTTCACACTGGACACATCCGGTACCGGCAGGTCCATCGCCCGCCCGGCCAACTCGCCATACGCAAGGGAACGCCCGGACGCCGCGTGTACGACCTTGCCCGGCTCGGTCGACAGCTCGCTCACCGGTACCTTCAGCGCCTGCGCCCCGGCCTCCAGCAACATGGCCCGGGCCAGCGCACCCAGCCGGCGCATCGTGGGGTAACTCATCCGCACCGACATACTGCCGCCGGTGATGCGCATGCCGTTTTCCATCACCACAAAGGCTTCACCGGGCGGGGCACACTCAACCAGGAACGTGGCCGGGTCGGCGTCCAACTCCTCGCCGACAATCTGCGCCATCGCGGTGAACGTGCCCTGGCCGCCTTCGATAAACGGGCTGAGCAAACGAATCGTGTTGTCCGGGCGAATCTCCAGGAAGGCCGGCACCTGCGTACCGCGTTCGGCCGTGGCCGCGGCGGTGGCCGCCTGCACTCGGCCAGACCCCAGCGGCAGGCCAAAACCGATCACCAGCGCGCCCACGGCCGTACTGGCCAGGAAGCGACGGCGGGACAGGTTCACCGGGTCAGTCAGCGCCGCGACCAAGGGCAGCGCAGTGGGATCAATGCGAATGTTCATCAGGCCTCTCCCTTCTGCGCAAGGTCATGCACGGCGGCATGAATGGCGTTATAGGTGCCACAGCGACAGAGGTTGACCATGGCGGCCTCGATCTGCGCATCACTGGGCTTGGGCGTGTGCTTGAGCAGCGCGGTGGCCGCCATTACCTGGCCGGATTGGCAGTAGCCACATTGGGCGACCTGGTATTCGACCCAGGTGGCGACGACCCGCTTGCCGACGTCATCGGACTCGATGGCTTCGATGGTGGTGATTTCTCGGCCGACCACGCCGGAAACGGGCGTGACGCAGGAACGCACGACATTGCCGTCCACAAGCACCGAACACGCACCGCATTGCGCCAGGCCGCAGCCGTATTTGGTGCCGGTCATGCCCAGGTTGTCGCGGATGACCCAGAGCAGGGGCGTGTCGGGTTCGGCGTCGACTTGGTGGGTCTGCTGGTTAATTCGTAATTCCATGGCTCACCCGCTGATCATCGGTTGGTGTTGCATTTTTTAGTATTTTTAGACGGCAAGACGGGGCCTCGCCGCTGGGCATCGATGGCCCGTCTGGTTCGCGCGCGCGTGGTTTGACTAGTCTAGCGGGCGATGGGAATGACTTTAGACCCTGGTTCATGAAGGCGCTATGCAGGGGTGGGCAAGATCGCAGGATTAGGCAAGTATTCAAGAGGATTGCGTCAGGGGGAGCGGCCTGTGGTGTCAGTGGCGGTCACGCCGGGTGGTGTTCCACCAGAAAGTCGACAAATGCCCTGACCCGCGCAGGCATCGCCGCGCCGCCGACGAACACCGCGTGAATCGGCTCCTGGTCTCCGGGGTTATACGCTTCAAGCAACGGCACCAGATCACCGCTGGCCAGGTCATCTGCCACGCTGAATGCGCCAATGCGCGCGATGCCGGCACCCAGCTTGGCCAACTGGGACAATACCTCCCCGCTGTTACCCTCGATCGTACCCGACACCTGCAGCGAAAAATCGCGCCCGTCCACGCGAAACGGCCAGTCGGGCGCTGCCCGGCGGAAGTTGAAACGCAGGCAGTTGTGGTTGAGCAAATCCTGCGGCAGCCGCGGCGTGCCGTGACGCGCCAGGTAGTCCGGGGAAGCGACTATGACCTCGCCGATGGAGCCGATAAGGCGAGCGGTCAAGGGGCTGTCGGCCAATTGACCGAAGCGGATTGCAACGTCCGCTTGCCCGCCCAGGATATCCACCACCTCATCCTCCAGCCGCAACTCAACCACGATGGCCGGGTAGCGCGCGCTGAACGCGGCAACCAGCGGCACGATCGACAGCCGCCCGTGTGCGAGCGCCGCGCTGACCCTCAGCCGCCCCCGTGGCGCGCCCTGGTCGGTGATCGCATCCTCGACTTCGGCCATGTCCGCCAGGATCCGCCGGGCGCCGCGCAAATACGCTTCGCCTTCGGCCGTGAGCGTGATCGCCCGGGTGGTGCGCAGCAGCAGGCGGGTGCCTATGCGCCCCTCGATGCGGGTGATGATGCGGCTGATGGATGACGGTGTGAGGCCCAGCACCCGAGCCGCCCCCGAGAGGCTGCCCTGCTCCGCGACCATGGCGAACACCGCCATCTCCCCCGACCGACCGCCTATGTCCACTTGTGATCTCCACGCAAAGCTGTAGTGCCCTGCCGAGGGCTACCGCCTGAAAAGTCGTGATTGTAGCATTTGACACAAAGATGAGGAGTCACCCATGCGTATCAACCCACCCCTTGTAGCACTGTCCATCGGCGCCTTCGGCATCGGGGTCACCGAGTTTGCCCCCATGGGCATGTTGCCCGGGATCGCCGCCGACCTCGGTGTTTCCATTCCCGCCGCCGGGCTGCTGGTCAGCGCCTATGCCATGGGCGTGCTGATCGGCGCCCCGATCATGACCCTCGCGACAGCCAGGGTGGCGCGCCGTTATCTGCTGGTGGGCCTGATGGCCATTTTCACCCTGGGTAATCTGCTGTCCGCCCTGGCCACCGACTACCAGACCCTGATGGTCGCCCGGTTGGTGACATCGCTGAATCACGGGGCATTCTTCGGCATCGGCTCCATCGTGGCAGCGAGTGTGGTGGCGCCCGACAAACGCGCGGGGGCCGTCGCCGCGATGTTCCTCGGGCTGACCCTGGCGACCATCGGTGGCGTGCCCCTGGCAACCTGGTTCGGCGAGAACTTCGGCTGGCGTACGGCGTTCTGGGGCATCAGCGGGCTGGGGGCGTTCGTGATGGTGGCCCTGTGGTGGGCGCTACCGAATACGCCCGCTCCAAAAGGGGGAAGCCTGATGGCCGAAATCCGCGTACTGGGCCGCGGGCCGGTGCTGGCAGCGCTGGCGTTGACCGTGGTGGGGTCCAGCGCCATGTTCACGGTGTTTACCTATATCGCGCCGATTCTGCGGGATGTCACCCACGCCTCGACCAACTTCGTCACCGCAATGCTCGTGCTGTTCGGGATCGGCCTGACCCTCGGCAACGTCTGGGGCGGCAGGTCTGCGGACCGTTCGGTGGACCGCACCCTGATAACGTCGCTCGTGGTCCTGATTGCCGTGCTGCTGGCCTTCTCTGTGCTCATGCAATGGCCGCTGCC
Organism: Pseudomonas sp. 21615526; assembly: GCF_013386245.1. Classification (NCBI taxonomy): domain Bacteria; kingdom Pseudomonadati; phylum Pseudomonadota; class Gammaproteobacteria; order Pseudomonadales; family Pseudomonadaceae; genus Pseudomonas; species Pseudomonas sp. 21615526. Next base: position 6,796 of record NZ_JACAOM010000027.1, read on the forward strand.
CGCCGCCTTGTCGATCCTGCTGTGGGGCGCCGCCAGCTTTGCGCTGGTACCTCCCCTGCAGATGCGCGTGATGGAAGCCGCCAAGGATGCGCCCAACCTGGCCTCGGCGATGAACATCGGTGCGTTCAACTTCGGTAACGCCATTGGCGCGGCGCTGGGGGGAGCAGTGATCAACGCAGGGCTGGGCTACCCGGCCATTTCGCTGGCTGGCGCGATCATGGCGGCCCTGGGTTTGCTGATGGTGCTAGGCCTTGGCTGGCGCTCGCGGCGCGCAGGTTCACGTATCTGCCAGGAACCGGCGCAGGCATAAAGACAGCCGCGCTTAAACGCCCCCCTACACCCTCCCCTCTGAAAAGCCCCGAATCCCGGGGCTTTTTTGCGTCTGCCTGGCCGCCATCCATCGCTGCAAAAAATTTCAACTAGTGACTTTCATTATGAAATCCACTGTGCAATATTACTTGCGTAATATTTAGCAACAGTTCCCGGAGCCCCTCATGAAGAAAGCCAGCTTCCAACTCATGCCCTGCCCGGTCGCCCGTGCCCTGGAGCACATCGGTGATGGTTGGAGCCTGTTGATCCTGCGTGATGCGTTCTACGGGCTGCGCCGTTTCGACGAGTTCCTGCAGAGCCTCGGGATCGCCTCGAACACCCTGACCCGCCGCCTGAATGCGTTGGTGGCCGGCGGCTTGCTGGAACGGCGCCCGTACCAGGACAACCCGCCGCGCCATGAGTACCACCTCACCGAAGCGGGCCGGGACTTGCGCCAGGTCATCCTCACGCTGATGGCCTGGGGCGCGCGGCATGCCGAGGGCTCGACCAAGGTGTTTCTCGCCGATGAGGCCACCGGGCGCCCGGTGGCGCTGGCGTTGATGGATGCCAACACCGGCAAACCCATCACCCGTGCGGGCCACCGCGTACATGTCAGCGCCGATGCCGAACCGCTGACCCTGTGGCGCGCACGAACCGGCCGGGCCTACGCCGAAAAAGACCAGCTGGTCAGCCCCTTCCCCCACTAATACTCAACGAGGTCATTTCGTCATGGACGCTCCAGTCAGCGCTGTGCCCGAACCCACCCAACCATCCCGGCGCAAACAGGTTTTGCGCCTGGGGCTGCTGACCCTGGCCGTGGCGGGCGGCGTGTGGTACGCCAGCCACTGGTGGCTGGTCAGCCGGTTTATCGAAGACACCGACGACGCCTATGTCGGGGCGGATGTGACGGTGATCAGCGCCAAAGTGCCGGGCTATATCAGCGAAGTGACGGTGCAGGACAACCAGTTCGTACGGGCCGGCGACGTGCTGGCGCGCATCGATGTGCGCGACTACCGCACGGCCCTGGCCAAGGCCGACGGCGCCGTGGCCGCGCAACAGGCCTCGCTCGCCAACCTCGACGCCACCGAACAACTGCAACTGGCGGTGATCAACCAGGCCAAGGCACAGATCGACGCCACCGATGCCGAAGCACAACGGGCCGGCGACGATCAAACGCGTTACCAGAACCTGGTGCGCAGCCAGGCCGTATCGGTTGAAAGCGCACAGCGGGTCAGCGCCGTCTGGAAGACCGCCCGCGCCGACCACTCCCGGGCACAGGCCGGGTTGATGGCGGCGCGCCGGCAAATCGACGTGATTGAAACCCAGCGCGGCCAGGCGCGTGCCGCGTTGCAACAGGCCCAGGCCGAACGCGACCAGGCGCAATTGAACATCAGCTATACCGAACTGCGGTCGCCGGTGGATGGTTACGTGGGCAACCGCCGCGCCCGGGTCGGTGCCTACGCCGCGGCCGGCAGCCAACTGATCTCGGTGGTGCCCGCGAAAGGATTGTGGGTGGATGCCAACTTCAAGGAAGACCAATTGGGGCGCCTGCAGGTCGGGCAAAGCGTGAGCATCCGCGCCGACATCCTCCCCGGCCGTGAATTCCACGGGCACATCGAGAGCCTGGCCCCTGCCACCGGGGCGCAATTCAGTGTGCTGCCGCCGGAAAACGCCACCGGCAACTTCACCAAGATCGTGCAGCGAGTGCCGGTGCGCGTGCGCCTCGACAGCAATGACGCCGACTTCGGCGCCCTGCGTCCGGGCCTGTCGGTGATGGCGAAGGTCAACACCGATGAGGCGTTCGAGGACCAGGCCAGCGCCCTCAAGGCCCAGCTATGAACAGCCCGTTGCCCGCCCTCAGCACCGCACAAAAGGTCGCGGCCTTCGCCACCATGTGCGTGGGCATGTTCATCGCCTTGATCGACATCCAGATCGTCTCCGCCTCCCTCAAGGACATCGGCGGCGGGTTGTCTGCCGGCGCGGACGATACGGCGTGGGTGCAGACCGCCTACCTGATCGCGGAAATCATCGTAATCCCCATGTCAGGCTGGCTCTCCCGGGTGATGAGCACGCGCTGGCTGTTCGCGGCGTCGGCGGCCGGGTTCACCTTGACCAGCCTGCTGTGCGCGATGGCCTGGAACATCCAGAGCATGATCGCGTTTCGCGCCTTGCAGGGGTTCCTGGGGGGCTCGATGATTCCGTTGGTGTTCACCACCGCGTTCATGTACTTCAACGGCAAGCAGCGGGTGATCGCCGCCTCCACCATCGGCGCCATCGCGTCCCTGGCACCCACATTGGGCCCGGCCGTGGGCGGTTGGATCACCGACATCTCCTCCTGGCACTGGCTGTTCTACATCAACCTGCTGCCCGGCCTGTTCGTGACCTTTGCGGTGCCGATGCTGGTCAAGGTCGACCGCCCCAACCCGTCATTGCTCAAGGGCGCCGACTATATCGGCATGGCGTTGATGGCGGTGTTTCTCGGCTGCCTGGAATACACCCTTGAAGAGGGCCCGCGCTGGAACTGGTTCAGCGACAGCACCATCTCGACCACGGCCTGGATAGCCGCCATCAGCGGCGGGCTGTTTATCTGGCGCTGCCTGGAAATCAAGGAGCCGATCGTCGACCTGCGCGCGCTTCGGGACAGGAACTTCGCCCTGGGCTGCCTGTTTTCATTTATCACCGGCATCGGCATTTTCGCCACCATCTACCTCACGCCGCTGTTTCTCGGGCGGGTGCGCGGGTACGGCTCGCTGGATATCGGCCTGGCGGTGTTTTCCACGGGGGTGTTCCAGTTGCTGGCGATCCCGGTGTACGCCTTGCTGGCCAATCGTTTCGACCTGCGCTGGATTTTGATGTTCGGGTTGTCGTTATTCGCCCTGTCGATGTGGGACTTCTCCCCCATCACCCACGACTGGGGCGCCAGGGAGCTGCTGTTGCCCCAGGCCATACGCGGGTTTGCTCAACAAATGGCAGTGCCGCCGGTGGTCACCCTGACCCTCGGCGCACTGGCCCCCGACCGCCTGAAGCTCGCCTCGGGCCTGTTCAACCTGATGCGCAACCTCGGCGGCGCCATCGGCATCGCCGCCTGCGCCACGGTGCTCAATGACCGCACCAACCTGCATTTCCTGCGCCTGGCCGAGCACCTGAACATCCGCAACGAATCGATGAACGTCTGGCTTGACCAGCTTTCCGGGAATGCCCAGTTGCTGGGGCAAAACAGCCTGGATTCGAGCCAGTTCGCGCTGAGTCAGCTGTGGGCGCTGACCTGGCGCGAGGCGCAAACGCTGACCTATGCGGACGCATTCCTGATGATCATGGTGTGCTTCATCGTCGCCGTGTTGCTGGTGCCGTTGATGCGCAAGGTGCAGCCGCCGAAGCAGCCGTCTGCGGATGCGCATTGAATCGTCCGATCATGTTGAAGGCCGCAACGGCGCCAGCCGGCTGAGCTTGGTCATCTGTTTGAATATCAGGCCAGGCGCAACCCGGCTGGCCACCTTCAGCACCTTGCTCAACCCCGGGCATATTTCCAGTTGGCCGGCTTCGATTTGCCGGATGCAGTGCTGCACCATCAGCACCGGGTCCATGCCTTTTTCGTTCTTCATTTCTTCCGCGAACTCGGCCCTGAGCAGCGGTGTTTCGGTGCCGGGTGGGGCAAGCTCCACCACGGTGACGGCGCTGTGCTGAAGCTGTGCCCGCAGGCACTGGGTGTAAGCGTGCAATGCGGACTTGGACGCACTGTAGACGGGCGCCGCCGGAAACGGCACAAACGCCAGCCCGGACGAGACGTTAACAATCAGGCCGCGCGGGTGCTTGAGCAGCCAGGGAAGAAATTGCTGGATCATCCGGATCGGGCCGTTCAGGTTGATCTCGATCTCTTCAGTCACGTCCGCCAGCGCCCGCTCCCCGGCCAGCTTGATATTGCGCATCACGCCCGCGTTATTCACCAGCGTATCGAGCCCAGGGAACTGACCGGTGACTGCCGCAAACAGCGTTTGGATGCTGGCGGGGTCGCGCACGTCGCTTTGAAACGTGTGCAGGCTCGGCAGCAGTTGCCGCGCCTCGTCCAGCCTGTGCTGATCGCGGCCCGTCACGATCACGGTATTGCCTCGTGCCACAAGCTGGCGGGCAAGCTCAAGCCCGATACCACTCGAACCTCCCGTCACTAGCACTGTTCGTCCGGTCATCTTCATCGAAACTCTCCAATGGTGGGTCACACGCAAGGAGCTTGAGGGATACACTGGCCTTAAGTAAGTAGGCACCCAAAAGATCTATACGCACCTCAAAGAGAGTGTCCAACGAATGAACAAACACCCTGGCTTTACCGACGAGCAGATTGCCGCCGCCCAGTTTTATGCCCGGCAAACACCCCCGAAGGATCTGGACCCACGGATCGCGCCCCTGGTGACCGACCTGATAGGTCGCGTTGCAGACAAATGGACGATGCTGATTCTTGAAGCCTTGATCGAGACGACGCCGCTGCGCTTCACGCGCCTGAGTGAGCGAGTCGGCGGCATCAGCCAGAAGATGCTGACGCAGACTTTGCGGGGGATGGAGAGGGACGGCCTGGTGGTGCGCAAGGTCTACCCCGTCGTACCGCCGAAGGTCGAATACAGCCTGACAACCCTCGGCTTTACGCTGGGTGCCGCCTTTTGTGGCGTGTGGGTCTGGGCGGCAAACAACCTGGAGGAGATTGAACAGGCACGGGCGGATTTCGATCTACGGTGCAACTCCGAGTCATAAGGCCGCAAGGTACTGGAGCACCTCTCCAATCCCGTCAATATCGGGAGCCTCGCTCACGGCGGCTTGCGGGCTGCACCATGGGTAACTCAGGCCGGACACCCAGCTCATCACGCTCCCCAGGTCTGACGCCGGCAGCGTCTTCATATGCTCGATGGTAATCGTCAGCCTTTCGACCAGCCCCGCTTCGGCATTGAACTGCCATTCATACACCCCACACCCTACCCGGGCTTCGCCGGAGTTCTTGTCGGACATGCCCACCAGCCATTTGCACTGATAGGTTTTGGCCCCCGCCTGCGGTGGCTGCCCCAGGCAAAACGTATAGACGTTTTCAAAGGTCTGCCCGAACCGCCTCACCAGCACATCGCCGATGCCGCCCACCCCTTCGACGTGGGGCGGAAACGAGATGGACCCGGTGCGCACCACCATGTCCAGGATTGCCTCGGGAACAAACGCCCGGCTGAGCAAATGCGGGCGGTTGCCGTCCTTGGCGAGTATGTAGTGCTGAATCGCGAGTTGAGCAGTGTTCATGGTTTTTCCGTCGATTCCCTATCAGGTAATGCTTAGGCCTTCTGGATCAGCTCTCAGAGGTAACAACAGGCTCATCACCGGACTCGGCAGCCAGCTTCAATCGGTCTGCTTTGCTGATGTATTTATCCTTTTTGGCCGGTGCCAATTTGGCGCTGGCCTTTTTGGCCTTGGCCTTGAACAGCTGCTGTAGTTTTTTTTGACGATTCATGTTTTCTATCCGGTGTGTAATCAGTGCTTGCCGGCGTGATTATCCATCTTTCATGCCTTTATCGAAGCAGATTTAATTCACGGCACTCCACAGCGCCACCGCGGTCTGTCCCTATACGCCTCTATTCTCGCCCAGCGGAGCCACCATGATCATCGTCCACCACCTCAACAACTCCCGTTCGCAACGCATCCTGTGGCTGCTCGAAGAACTCGGCCTGCCCTACGAGCTCAAGCGCTACCAGCGCGACCCGAAAACCAACCTCGCGCCCCCTGAACTCAAGGCGATCAATGCCCTGGGCAAATCACCGGTGATTCAAGACGGTCCCCACGTGGTGATCGAGTCCGGCGCCATCATCGACTACCTGATTCGCCGCCATGGCAACGGCCGCCTGCAACCGGATCCGGCCACTGCAACCTATGACGAATACGTGCAATGGCTGCACTTCGCCGAAGGTTCGGCCATGCTGCCACTGATGCTCAACCTGTACGTCGGGCGCCTGGGTGACGCGGGTGCGCCATTGCACCCACGTATCGAATCCGAGGTGGCGAACTACCTGGGTTATCTGGACAACGCACTGGGGCTCACGCCGTACCTGGTGGGTGACGAATTGACCGGCGCGGATATCCAGATGAGCTTCATCGGCGAAATCGCCCGGGCTCAGGGCAAGCTGCAGGCCTACCCGAATGTGGCGGCGTGGGTGCAACGCTTTCAGGAACGGCCGGCGTATCGCAAGGCGCTGGAACAGGGTGGCGCATACGCGTTCGCGAAGTAAAAGGCCAGGCGGTTCCGGCGGGAGTTCATCTGTATTGCGTTAATCCCCGGGATGAGGATTACTGTAGGACGCATCCGGCATTGAGATAACACAGCATGTTCGAACTCGCCCCCATCCTGACGTATGTCGCCGTGGTCATCGGCCTTTTCCTGATTCCCGGCCCAGCCGTGCTGCTGGTGATCACCCGCACCCTCCAGGGTGGGCGCAAGGTCGGGATTGCCACCGGGCTGGGGGTGGCCTCGGGCGACCTGATCCATACGCTGTGCGCGGCGCTAGGCCTGTCGGCCATCCTGATGACCTCGGCCGTGGCGTTTAACGTGGTCAAAATCGTCGGTGCCTGCTACCTGATCTACCTGGGCGTACGCGCCTTCATGGCCAAGCCTGGCGTAACCACGCGCAAAGACCTGCCCACGGTGACCTCGACCCAGGCGTATTTCCAGGCGGTGGGTGCCGAAGTGCTGAACCCGAAAACCGCGATTTTCTTCCTGGCCTTCCTGCCGCAATTCATTCACCCGGAATCGGGTTCTTCCCTGGCGCAGTTCGCGGTGTTGGGGTTGATCTTCTCGGGGCTCAGTGCGATGTACACCACGCTGATTTCGGTGGCGATTCGTCCGTTGAGCCAATGGATGGTGGGCCTTTCAAGGCTGCGCCGTTGGGAGGGGAAGATCATTGGGACGTTGTTCATGGGATTGGGGCTGAAGATTGCTTTCCAGCAGCGTTAATCGGTTGCAAACCGCTGCCTTTTAACCCGGTACATCTCACCATCCGCGTGACTGAGCAGGCTGTCGGCATCTGCTCCATCCGCCGGGTAAAACGCTACGCCGATACTGCAGGACGGCATCTTGACCGCGCCAAACTCAGCGCTCAGGGGCTGGGTCATCACCGCAACTATCTGCTGCACTTTGGCCGACACGGCTTCCGGTGACTGAATATCCGTCAGCAGCACGGTGAATTCATCCCCGCCCATCCGGGCCACCAGGTCGCTCTCACGCACACACCCTTCCAACCGTCGTGCAATCACGCAAAGCACGCGGTCGCCCACGGCATGCCCGTGCACATCATTGATGGCCTTGAAGTCATTCACGTCCAGAAACAGCAAGGCCAGAGGACTTTTGTGGTGGTGAGCGGCTTGCAGGGCCTCGTCCAACCGGTCATTGAACAGCGAGCGATTGGTGAGGGCCGTCAACGGGTCGTGATGGGCGAGGAAACGCAGCTCTTCCTCCGCCTGCGTCAGGGCGGTTACGTCCCGCGCAACACCGATCCGCGCCCCCACTTCCTCGGACCAGAAGGCCGCCCACAGAATGTGCACCACGCTGCCATCCTTGCGGATGTAGCGGTTGCGGAAGTCGACGTGGGGCTTGCCATTCATGACCCGCACAATCGACGCCCGGGTGCGGGCCAGGTCTTCAGGGTGCATGTAGTGGGTGATCAGGGTGCCGGTCAGTTCCTCGGCGCGGTACCCCAGCAGCGCTTCGCAGGCATCACTCACAAACACGATCTGATTTTCACTGTCGACCACGAACACCGTATCCAGCATCAAGTGGATCAGTTTGGGATAGAGGGCTTGCAGGTCAACGGGCATAGGTCTGGGGAGCGTCTGGTTCGGATTGGGCGATCATAGCCCGATCCCGAAGGATGGCGAAAAGGAATCATAGCGGCCCGCAGAATAGCCCCCGGCAATGTTGCTGCGCCAACTGCGTCGCCACCAGCAGGCTGCGCCACCCTTCAAGGTCGTAGGAGAGCGCCCGCCAGAGCAGCCACGGCCAATAGTCGCAGAGGTGGAACACGCACCAGATCATTCGACACTCGGTTTTTATAATGAACGAATGATTGCTATGCTGAACACCCGGCGACAAAGCGTCAACCCATTTATGGATGATTTGAAGAACAAATGACCAACATAACGAACAATCTCAATCCAAGCCGAATCGACCTGCTGGCCCTGTCGATCAAGCGCGAACGCCAGGCTGCGGGGCTTTCATTGACTGAACTGGCAAAACGCGCAGGCGTGGCGAAGTCGACCTTGTCCCAGCTGGAGTCCGGCATCGGCAACCCCAGCATCGAGACCCTGTGGTCGTTGGCCACGGCGATGGGCTTGCAGGTGACCCGGTTCTTCGAACAACCCCAGCAACACCTGCGGGTAATTCGCGCCAACGAGGGCCTGACCACCTATACCGAAACCGGCCACTACGCGGCCACACTGCTTGCGGATTGCCCGACGGGCGTGCGTCGCGATATCTACCGGCTAAAGGTACAGCCGGGCGAAGCGCGCCTGTCTCAGCCCCACCCTGCCGGCACCGTCGAGCACGTGCTGCTGTGCAGCGGCAGCGCGAATATCGGCCCGGCCGGTGCGCCTGTGCTGCTGCACGCCGGCGACTACATCAGCTACCTGGCGAATACGCCCCATGTGTTCGAAGCACTTGAGGCGGATACCACGGCGGTGATGGTGATCGAACATCCCTAAGCCGCGGGGATGTGCCCTCAGGCATGGATAGGCAGGGCCAACCCGAACAGCACAAAAAACCCGCCGCAGACTTTATTGAATCGGCGCCCGGTTCGCGCCAGCCAGGGCCGTACCCGGTGCGCGGCGCTGGCCACCAGGTACTCGACGATGAACTCCACCACGGCGTAGGTCAGGGCGATGGTGAGTGTCTGCGCGATGATGCTCCGGTGCGGGTCCAGGAACGGTGGAATAAACGCGGTGAACAGCAGCAAGGCCTTGGGGTTCGAGATCGCCGATACCAGCCCCTGGCGGAACAGCGGCCAGCTCCGCGAGCTGGTAGTGCCGGTCGCCTCAAGGCTGACCGGTGCCGCCCGCCACAGCCCGAAGCCCAGCCAGATCAGGTACAGCCCACCCGCCACCTTCAAGGCCGTGAACAGGCTGGCCGACGCCTGGATCAGCGCACCCAACCCCAACGCACACAGCGCCAGCACAATCGCAAAACCGAGCACGCCGCCGCTGATGGTGAACAGCGTTTTGCGGCTGCCGTGAAGGGCACCGTGGGTCAGCGCCAATAACGCATTGGGCCCTGGCACCACCGAGATGCCGAAGCAGGTAACCAGGTAAAGCAACCAGGTATCAAAGGGCATGGATCCGATCCAGAAGGTGTTGGTTCAAGGCAGAATGTTGCGGGTGAACAAGCGTCCATGAAAAGCGCATAATTCAGGCCTTAGCCATTCGATTAACGAATAGAGGTCAGCGCGATGCCCGCCAGCGATTTGCAACTCGATTGGCTCAAATGCTTTGTGGCCGTGGTGGATGCCGGCTCGTTGTCTGGCGCCGCCCACGAGGTCAACCGCTCGCAGTCCGCCGTCAGCATGCAGATGAAGAAACTCGAAGCCGCCCTTGGACGACAGCTCTTGAGTCGCGGCCCGAGGCACCTGCAACTGACTGCCGATGGCCAGACGCTGCTGAGCTACGCCCGGCGCATGCTCGCCCTGCACGCTGAAACCCAGGCGGCGTTTCACGGTGAAGAGCTGACCGGGCGCATCCGCCTTGGCGTTGCCGAAGACTACGCGGCCCGGTACCTCACGCCGCTGCTCAAACGCTATTCGCCGCGCTACGCCGGTGTGGAAATCGAACTGACCTGTGAACAGTCGACCACGCTGATCCCACAGTTGCGCAGCGGCGATCTTGACCTGGCGCTGGTGTCTCGGGACTCGCCCCAAAGCGGCACCTTCCTGTTCAAGGAGCCCATGGTATGGGTAGGTTCACCGCAGTTCGAACTGTGGCGGCGCGACCCGATCCCCATCGCCGTCTACGAAAGCGCAAGCCTCGCCCGGCGGTATGCGGTGAACGCACTCACCCAGCAAGGCCGCGAATTCAAGGTGGTGTACAACAGCTCCAGCCTTGCCGGCCAGGTGGCCGCCGTCGAGGGCGGGCTCGCGATTGCCGCGATCACCCAATGCACCGTACAGGATTCGCTTCAGGTACTCGGTGACGAGCACGGTTTGGGCAGCATTGAGCCCATGGAGGTTTCGATTCTGCGTAGCCGGGCGTCCCGCGGGTCCAAGGCGGTCAATAGCCTGCATGCGTTCATCATCCGAACGCTGAGGGCTCAGCCTTAGTGAGCAGAGCGTTTCGGCACAATCATCGAGCGCTTCGGCGCAGTGCCGTGCCTACGCGCTGTTTAGGATCAAGGCTCAAACCACGCCTGGACATCACCGCAATGAAACTCAAAGCACTTGCCCCCGCGATCACCCTGATCATGGCCGCCAGCGGACACGCCGCCAGCTTCTCACTCAACAGCCCGGACATTGCCGACCAACGCCCGCTGACGCACCTGCAGGAATTCAACGGCTTCGGCTGCAGCGGGGGCAACACCTCCCCTGCCCTGTCCTGGGCCAACGCCCCGGCGGGCACCAAAAGCTTCGCCATCACCGTCTACGATCCCGACGCCCCGACCGGCAGCGGCTGGTGGCACTGGACGGTGGTGAACCTGCCCGTCACCGTCTCCAGCCTGCCGAGCAATGTCGGCACCCACCTGCCGGCCGGGGCAGTGCAAGGCCGCACGGACTACGGCCAACCCGGCTTCGGCGGCGCTTGCCCGCCCGTGGGTGATAAACCGCATCGCTATCAATTCACCGTGTGGGCGTTGAAAGTCGACACCCTGCCGATCGACAATCAATCCAGCGGCGCCCTGGTCGGCTACATGCTCAATGCCAACAGCTTGGCCAAGGCCACAATCACGGCCCCTTACGGACGCTAGTCACGATGGATGTTCACGAAGGTCTGCGGCACCGGGAAAGCATCATCGAAAGCTGCGTGATCAGGGCCCGGCAACACCATACCCTGCAACGCGTGCCGATCTTCATGACCGCCCTGTGCCGCGTGCGCCAGGGGCAAAAACTGATGCAGTGGGATGAGCGCGAAATGCGCGCCGGCCCACAGCACCTGATTCTACTGCCGGCGGGCCGCGAGCTTGGGGTGACCAACTTTCCCGGTGCCCAGGGTGACTACATCGCCGACGTGGTGTCGTTTCCGGTGCCGGTGTTGCGTAACTTCGTTGCCCGGTATGGCGCGCAGTTCAAGGGCAGCATGCATGCCGACCTGTGCGTACGCCTGGACAAACAGACCCGACAAGCCTGGGACCAACTGCTGACCGCACTGAGCACCGGCGCCCCGTCGGCCTTGTGCACCCACTATGGCGAGGCCGTGTTGCTCTGCCTGTGCCTGGCCGGCCAGGCGGGACCGTTGCTGATGGATCGCAACGACCCCTTGAGTGAACGCGTGCAGCGGTTGATCGGCAGCAACCTGTCCAGGGACTGGACCGTTGCCACGGTTGCGCAGCAGTTGAATCTGGGGGAATCGACGTTGCGTCGGCAGTTGGCCAATGAGGATGCTAGCTTCAGGGCCATCCTGGAAAATGTTCGGCTGGGGGCGGCGTTGCAACAGCTGCAAACCTCCAGGGATTCCATCGGGGAGATTTCCAGTGCGTGCGGGTATGCGTCGGCGTCGCGGTTTGCGGTGAGGTTCAAGTCACATTACGGGCTTTCACCGCGCTCGTTGCGGGCGGCGATGTGAGGTACACACTCGCTGAGTAGCCCGTAGCCTGTGGCGAGGGAGCTTGCTCACGCTGGGCCGCGCAGCGGCCCCAAAAAATGGGCCTGCTGCGCAGTCCAGCGGGAGCAAGCTCCCTCGCCACAGGTACTTCGCGGTTATTGAAGCGCTTTGGCAACCGCATCAAAGGCAAACATATCGTCGATCACCTTGCCACCCGTGGGTTTGGTCTGCGCCTGCCACACCACAATCACCACATTCCTGGTCGGATTGATGTAGAGGTACTGACCAAACGTACCGGCCGCCGTAAAGGCTTTATCCGCTTTGGAGGCGTCGGTCCAACCTGGCCACCACATGGACGCAAAGTCACCGTACGCCGCATCTGAACCCGTAGTCGCGCTGGCAAAACTCAACCAGCCTTCAGGCAACACTGGCTGCCCACCGGCCTTGCCACCGCTAAGCACGAACTGCCCAAAACGCCCGTAATCCTCAAGCGTCGCGCTGATACCGCTGCCGCCCACTTCATTGCCATTGAGGCCGTCGAGCCACCACTTGGCATCGGTTTGCATGCCGTAAGGCGCCCAGATCTTCTCGCTCAGGTATTGCGTCAGTGGCTTGCCCACCGCAGCGCTCACCAGTTGCCCCAACACTTGAGTTTCACCGGTGCTGTAGTTGGTGCGAGTGCCAGGCGGCGCAGCGGTGGGCAGGCTGGCCATGAACTTGAGGAGCGACCCGGGCACTTGTTCACTACGCAGTTTGATCAAGTGGCGCTCGTCCGAGGTAGGGTCCGTGTATTGCTCGTTCCACTTGATCCCGGAGCGCATGGAGAGAATCTGGCGCACGGTGACCTGGTCATAACCGCTACCGGCCAACGCGGGTAAATAACGGGTGACCTTGTCATCCAGGCTCTTGATGGCGCCGTCCTGCAGCGCCGCGCCCACCAGCGTCGAGGTGATGGACTTGGCCACCGACATCGACATCCACCGGGTGTCGGCGGTGTTGCCTTTTTCATAACGCTCATCAACGATCTTGCCGTCCTTGAGCACCAACAGCCCGGTTACCCGGTTGATCGCCACGTAGTCATCGAGGCTGTAATGCTTGCCTTTGTAGTCAAAGGCAACCGGCCCGAGTGGCTGGCTGCTGCGGGGTAACGGGAACGGATGGCCGCCGGCCTTGATCGTGCGCGTCGGGAACAACCGGTCGGTATTACGGAAGGTAGTGACGGCCAAGTCCTCGCTGAGCCTGCCGTCATAGATGGCCTGCACGTCGCCGATCGGTTCCTGTGCATGGGGATAAGGCTTCGCGGGATCCGGGGTGGCCGCGCAGGCGGTTAACGACAGCGCAAGTGTCGACGCACACACCAACACATGAAGCGCGCTGCGTTCAACCGGGGATGAAGGGCGATGAAGCACGGGCATAAGCACCTCTTTATTATTGTTTGATCGGCCTTGAAACGCTTCGGCACATCAGCAAAAACCGACATGCCGAGGCTTAGGATGCAGCGGGGGATTTTTTCTGGCGCGCGGGATCGGGCCGGATTACGCGCGGAGTCGGGCCATGGGCAATCGCGAGGGTCTATACGGAAGAGAACGCTCTACGCAGGCAGTCTTATCAACGAGACTGATGATTACTATCGAACCGGTCGCCTATTGGCTTACCAAAACCGATTCCTATAATCACCTCCACTTTTCCCCCTCCCGTCTGTCCGCAGGCGAAATCTCCTCCCGGAACCCAACACCATGCCAAGCGCAAGCCGGGCCCCTAGCGGCCTCCCCGAACATAATCAACAAACCGTCCTGCAGCAGTGGCTGGCGATTCTCTCGGTGGCCGTGGGCGCCTTCGCCCTGGTCACCAGCGAGTTCCTGCCGGTGGGCGTACTCAACGACGTCGCCGCCGACCTCGGCATCAGCGCCGGCTACGCCGGGCTGATGGTCACCCTGCCCGGCATCATGGCCGCCCTCGCCGCCCCGTTGCTGTCGGTGGGCATTGGCGCCATGGACCGTCGCTACCTGCTGATCGGCCTGACCTTGATCATGATCATCGCCAACATGGTAGTGGCCTACGCCAGCGACTTCAGCCTGCTGCTGTTCGGCCGCGTCCTGCTGGGCATCAGCATCGGCGGCTTCTGGGCCACCGCCATCGCCCTCAGCGGCCGCCTGGCGCCCAAGGGCGTGGGTGTCGCGAAGGCCACCTCGATCATCATGATGGGCGTGACCCTGGCCACCGTCCTCGGCGTACCCGTCGGCACCTGGCTGAGCGGCCTGATGGGCTGGCGCATGACCTTCCTCGTCACCGCACTGGTGGGCATACCGGTACTGCTGGCACAGATGTTCCTGCTGCCCCGCCTCGAACCGGAAAAAGCCATTCGCATCGCCGACCTGCCGGCCCTGTTCATCAACCCACAAGCCCGGGTTGGCTTGATCGCCGTATTGCTGATCGGCCTGGCCCACTTTGCCGCGTACACCTACGTCGCCCCGTTCTTCAAAAACAGCTCCGGCTTCGACGGCCCGACCATTGGCTCCCTGCTGCTGCTCTACGGCGTGGCCGGCGTAATGGGCAACGTCTTCGCCGGCTTCGCCGCCAACCGCAGCGTGCGCCACACCTTGCTGCTGGTCGCGCTGATGATCGGCACCAGCACCGCCCTGTTCCCCTACTTCGCCACCGGCATGAGCGGCGCAGTAATGCTGATCGCCCTGTGGGGCTTTGCTTTCGGTGCCTTCCCGGCCTGCGCGAGTATCTGGATGTTTGTGGTTGCGCCCAAGGATGTGGAGCGTGGCATGCCGCTGTTCGTCGCGTTGTTCCAGGTGATCATTGCCGTGGGCTCGTTCTTTGGCGGGCAGATTGTCGACAAGATGGGGACGTCGGTGCTGTTGAGTTTGGCGACCGCGTTGGTGGGCGCCGGGTTTGTGACGGTGCTGGTGTTGGGGCGCAAGGTGAGTAATAGCCTGGCGGCTCAGCCTGCTTAATCGAGGAAAACGGGACTGATTGAATTCAGTCCCGTGGCTGGAGGCAGTGAGCACCGCACCTTGCTCCATTGCCTACAGTTGCGTCAGAATCCGCCGGCTTGTGCACCTGGGTGGGCGTCTCTAAGGTTGCTCGGTCGCTGAAAACTCAGTGATCGGGTTTAGTAGCCCTAGATTATCCAAGCAATGTGCATGAGCTTCATCAATCAGACGTCTCTGTCTGTGCTTGATGGTGGCTGTGCGCAGGGCGTCTTCGGGCGCGCCGGTCTTTGTTTGGATTCCCGGTCTACTAACCTGTGCACAGCTGCCACCCCATTCGTTTAGTAGCGAAAAGGTGGCGGCCCACATAGAGAATCCAAACAATGTTCAAGGTAACGCCGAATCCTCCGGGCACTCCCGATTTGAAACTCAACCAAGCCGCGCAGCGCGCCTTGGATCACTATCTCAATCCCTCCTCCGCCAAAACCGCCCCGCCGTCGGGTGCGTTGTTCAGTGTGGCTGCTGATGCCAGCAGTGAAAGTTTGATCATCAATAGCTATGAAACCTTTGCCTCGGTCAGCGCGTTGCTGCTTGATCTGTCGGAAGAGCTGAGCGGGAAAGACCGTGATGTGGCGTTGGCTATTCACCAGCTTAGTGAGTTGGGGGTGCTGTTGATGGGTAAGTTGATGGATCGGGAGGTGCCGTCTAGCTGAAACCGGACGCTGTCCAGGCTACTCAACTAGCTCAATCGACTGATCGCCGAGGCGCTGTAGGCATCTACGGCGGCTCAGCGACGACGATGCCGCTTTAGTTGAGTAAGTCGCCGCTCATGCTGCGCTCAATAGCGGTTTCAGGCCATTTGCCGCCATTACGAAACGCCGTTTTCGACTCCAAACGGACACTCCACTGATGTCAGGCAGGTGTGGGATTTCAGCTTCTGGTGGTCGCGACAAGAATGGGCTTTGTACCGTTGCGCCCTTTAAAGACCATTGTCACATCGACCACCGTATCCATTCCCTCAAAAAACACATCCGCGTTGACCCCATCGAGCCGTTTCTTCAGAGGGGTAGTACTGGTGATGTGGCGGCTCAGTAGGCTTTCAAAGTCAGCCCTATTGCTATCAATCCACCTCTTCAGATCGGTTCTGAGCTGCTCGATTGGCTTGAGCTTTTTACCCGACGGCTTTCGCTTGGGTCCTAGCGTGTCGAGAACGCTGATCTCGTCGATTGAGTAGAGAACCGGGACCATGCACAGTTCGGTCCCGTTCTCGTTCTTCAAGATGGCAACAAGAGTCGTGTCGGAAGGCGCCCGAGCAAGATCTTTTGGGGTGACGGAGAGTGTCACATCCACCCGATCGAACGGTTTAGGCAGAATCCCACCAATGGTCATGCTTTGAGCGAATTTCGTGATTTGTTGGCTCGCAAGCCTTGCCCAGCCGACCTTCTGTTGATTGAGCACGCATAGGCAACGGCTCGACTTAATCATCCGGGGGAGCACGATGCCGTTCTTCCTGGTCCACTGGAGCAGGTCAACCTTCGCATCAAATTTCAGTCGTGCAGAGCCCTCAGATGGCTTTACTGTTCCGGTGTATTTCGTGCCGGAAGGTGCGCCAGACCGAACGGCAGCACCAATTGCAGCTAGGTTCTTAGCCTTTCGTGCAGCTCTCTCTTGTTCCTGCTGATCCCGAGCAACCTGGACTCGCTTGGCTTGGTAGGTATCGGCTTTACCCTGAATCTTGGACATCGCTTCGTTGAATTCTTCGAAAGCCTTTTTGGCTAAGCGAACATCCTTCTCCATCCGCAACACCCTGGCCCAGTCGATCAATTCCAGATCCGGGTCGTCAATCCAATCATTGACCACGCTCCGAACTCGCTCACAAGAATTGGCTTTACTGTTATCGAAACAAACACTCAACTCCTTATTTTTCGAGGCCCCCCTGAAGGTAAGGTTCTGGCTGCCAAGTGTGACGAAGTCAGCCTCGTCCATGATGACTTTCGCATGAAGGTCCTTCACCTCGTAAATCGTGCACTTGTTGATGAGCAACAGCTTGAAGGCAGCGATTGTTGACGCCATACAGACGAAGTCCCTTACCTCGAACCGTGTGTAAAACGTTGCTTGCTTGTTGGCCAAGAGCTTAAGCGTGCTGTTTTCTGTGATGTAGGGGGACAGCACTGTCAGAGGCGTGGTGGCTTCTCGGATCTGCCGATTCCATCGAGGAGCCAAATTGGTTCTGATGCGGATCATTCAACCGTCCCTGGTCTGCCTGGGCGCGAGGCGCGGGGTATATTGCAATCCCTCCAGTATACCGCCGGCGCAGCTGACCATCACAGGCTGTAACCTTGATCGGCAGAGAACAGCCAAAAGCGAACGATCAAGAGAGTGTCAGATTTTTTGTGTACGAGCGGTGATGGCCTACCGTGAGGCAAGCCTTCATTCGACAGTCGCCACCGCCCCTCTTCCGGGACTGATGAGCAAACCTCATGAAGCCTTGCCGATTTACCCGTCTAGTCCTCAGTCGTTAGCGCGCTTACTGTCTCCCCACGCCCAACGGGAGATCAACATGCACAAACGCACACTCGGCAACAGTTCACTCGAAGTATCCGCCCTCGGCCTCGGCTGCATGGGTCTGAGCCATGGCTATGGCCCGGCCACGGATACCGAGCAAG
Source organism: Pseudomonas sp. 21615526 (assembly GCF_013386245.1). NCBI lineage: Bacteria > Pseudomonadati > Pseudomonadota > Gammaproteobacteria > Pseudomonadales > Pseudomonadaceae > Pseudomonas > Pseudomonas sp. 21615526. The sequence goes on from NZ_JACAOM010000027.1 coordinate 24,461, forward strand.
CCATCGCACTGATCCGCTCAGCCGTTGAACGAGGCGTCACGTTCTTCGATACCGCCGAATTCTACGGCCCCTATATCAATGAGCAAGTAGTCGGCGAGGCGCTGGCGCCAGTTCGCGACCAGGTTGTGATCGCTACAAAATTCGGCTTCGCCGTCGGCACCGACAATACAAAACAGGCTCTGGACAGCCGGCCCGAACGTATTCGAATAGCCGTCGAGGGTTCGTTGCGTCGACTGAAGACCGATTACATCGATTTGCTCTACCAACACCGCGTCGATCCGGACGTGCCGATTGAGGACGTTGCCGGGGCGGTGAAAGACCTGATTAGCGAAGGAAAGGTCAAGCACTTCGGCCTGTCGGAGGCAGGCGCGCAAACCATTCGTCGCGCCCATGCGGTACAGCCGGTCACGGCGCTGCAAAGCGAATACTCGCTGTGGTGGCGCGAGCCTGAGCTGGAAATCCTGCCGACCCTTTGGGAGCTGGGCATCGGCTTCGTACCGTTCAGTCCATTGGGTAAAGGCTTTCTCACCGGCACGGTGTCGGCCGATTCCACTTATGGCAGTGACGACTTCCGCAGCATCGTCCCGCGTTTCAGCCAGTCGGCGCTGCAGGCAAATCAGGGTCTGGTGGTGTTGATCCGTCAGATTGCTGCGCAGAAACAAGCGACACCGGCCCAGATCGCGCTGGCCTGGCTGCTCGCGCAGGCACCGTGGATTGTGCCGATTCCGGGCACGACCAAACTGCATCGCCTGGAAGAAAACCTCGGCGGCGCGAACATCACCCTCGACGCTGCCGAACTCAAGGCCATTGATACCGCGCTGGCGCAGATCCGCATCGAAGGCGAGCGCTATCCCGAGGCTCTCAAGGCGCGCGTCGGTCGATGAGTACCGATCACGATCCGCTGCGGCGCACGGTCATCGCCGCACTGGCCAGCGCCCCGCTGCTGTCGCTCGCCGACGCGCAAGGCGCCAGTGAAACACCGCGTTCGGGCTCGCGGATTCTGGTCGCGTATTTCTCGCGCTCGGGCAATACCCGCGTGGTCGCCGGGCTGATCCAGCGTGGACTGGGTGCCGATCTGTTCGAGATTCGCCCCGCCCACGCCTACCCCGAGGACTATCTGCAAACCGTGGAACAGGCGCGCCAGGAACGTGACAGTGGCTTCGAACCCGAGCTGCAAAACACGGTTCACGCCCTCAGCGACTACGACACGATCTATCTCGGCTTTCCGATCTGGGGTGAAACCGCCCCGCCGATCGTGCGCGCATTCCTCAGCGCCCACGATCTGACCGGCAAGACCCTCATCCCCTTCAACACCCATGGTGGATATGGCCTGGGCAACAGCCGCCGTGTGCTGGTCAAGCATGCGCCGAAGGCCAAAGTGCTGGAAGGTTTTGTGATGGAGGGTGAGCAGGAGCGCAAGACCATGGAACGCGTGAACGGCTGGCTGAAAGATCACCCTCTCACGCACTAATCGAATTCTGTACGGAGTAACTCCATGAAAATCCGCACGTTGGGTAATGGCCTGGAAGTGTCCGCCTTGGGTCTTGGCTGCATGAGCATGACGTCGGCCTACGGGCCGGCAGCCGACCAAGCCAGCATGATCAAGCTGATTCGTTCGGCCCACGAGCAAGGCGTCACCTTGTTCGACACCGCCGAAGCGTATGGCCCGTTCGCCAATGAAGAGCTGCTGGGGGAGGCCTTGCAGCCGATCCGCGAGCAGGTCGTCATCGCCACCAAGTTCGGTTTCGATATCGACCTGATCACCGGCGCACGTGGCGGCGGCACCAACAGCCGCCCGGAGCATATACGCGCCGTGGCCGAAGCGGCGTTGAAGCGTCTGCGCACCGATTGCATCGACCTGTTTTATCAGCACCGCGTTGATCCCCAGGTGCCCATCGAAGACGTGGCCGGCACCGTCAAGGATCTGATCGCCGAGGGCAAGGTCAAGCATTTCGGCCTTTCTGAAGCGGGTGTGGAAACCATTCGCCGGGCCCACGCGGTGCAACCGGTCACGGCGGTGCAAAGCGAATATTCGCTGTTCTGGCGTGGCCCGGAGCTGGAACTGCTAGCCGTGCTGGAAGAACTGCGGATCGGCTTCGTACCGTTCAGCCCGCTGGGCGCCGGTTTCCTCACCGGTCAGATCGACGAGAACACGCAGTTCGACGCGAGCGATTTCCGCAATTTCGTCCCGCGCTTTTCCCCTGAAGCGCGCAGGGCCAATCTGGCGTTGGTCGATGTGGTGAAAGCCGTCGCGCAACGCAAACACGCCACGCCGGCGCAAGTGGCACTGGCCTGGTTGCTCGCACAGAAACCGTGGATTGTGCCGATACCGGGCACGACCAAACAGCATCGCCTGGAAGAAAACCTGGGCGCGGTCGAGCTGCAATTGAACGGCGACGATCTGCGCGTGATCAACGAACAGATGGCACAGATTCGGGTGCACGGCGAACGTCTGCCGGAGTCGGCACTGAAAATGACCGGACTCTGAGTCTGCCCGACGCGGCGCCATGTGCGGCGTCGCTTTCTCTGTCTGACCGGAGAACTCATCCGATGAACCGATTGATTGCGCCACTCGTTGCTTTGTCACTGATGGCGGCAGAGTCCCAGGCCGCCAGCGAAATCCGCGTTACGCCGAACGGATCCCAGCCTTCGATCAAGGGCGCAGCGGAAAACTTTACCGGCTCTGTACGCGTCGATGGCCTGTTCAAAGGTGAAGCGCCCGCGCGCATCGGTGGCGGCACGGTGACCTTCGAACCCGGCGCACGCACGGCGTGGCACACCCATCCGCTGGGACAAACGCTGATCGTCACTGCCGGCGTCGGCTATGTGCAGCAAGAGGGTGGCGCGCGTCAGGAGATCCATCCGGGCGACACTGTCTGGATTCCACCGAACACCCGTCACTGGCACGGCGCCACGGCCAGCAACGGCATGACCCACATCGCCATCGCTGAAGCCGAGGATGGCAAGACCGTCACCTGGGCGGAGCAGGTCTCGGAGGCGCAATACGCCGGCCAATAAAGTTACGGAATGTGTCGAAGCTGCTCGACCGGCACGTTCGCGGCGAACCGCCACGTAACCTCAATGCCCCGTAACAACCTGCCCGCACCGGGATTCCAGCGGTTATCGCACGTCGACTCATGAGTTCTGCTCATGAGTCCATGCGCTATTTCGGGGTTAATCGCCACAACCATCCTCCTTACGATCCAGCAACACCGCAGCGCCCCGCAATGGATGGAGCCCTTCACGATGATCACTGACACCCGCAACCGCACTGCCCTCCCCACACTCATGGCGCTCTGCCTGAGCGTCGGGGCGATGTTCAGCGTCACCACTCAAGCAGCCGAGGCTTCGCCCACCATGACCAGCACACCCGCCAGCGCAGCCCGCTTGTCGAGCCAGCAACAAGCCATTCCACTGATCGCGGCGTTCATGGCGACCAGCGACATGCCCAACCTCAACACGGCGCTCAACCAAGGGCTTGATGCCGGCCTGACCATTAGCGAAACCCGCGAAGTCCTCGTGCAGCTCTACGCCTACGTCGGCTTCCCGCGCAGCCTCAACGCCTTGAATGAATTGATGACCGTGGTGCAGGCGCGCAAACAACGCGGCCTTGACGATGCGCCGGGGCGTGAGCCGAGCCGGGTGATACCGGTGGGGGATGAGCTATTGGCAGCGGGTACGGCGAATCAAACGAAAATCTCCGGCGCCCCGGTCAAAGGCCCGGTGTTCGAGTTCGCCCCAGTGATCAACCAGTTCCTGCAAACGCACCTGTTCGGCGACATCTTCGAGCGCGACAACCTCGACTGGCAAAGTCGCGAATTGGCGACTGTCGGAGCGCTGGCAGCGACGCCGGGGGTCGAGCCTCAGTTGCGCTCGCACATGGCGGCGAGCCTGCGCGTCGGGCTCAGCGCAGCACAGTTGCACCTAGTCACCGAACTGCTGAAAAAGCATGGCGATGCACAGACTGCCGAGCGGGCCAACGCAGCGCTGGTCCAAGCCCTCGCGGCGTCGAGGAAGTGACATGAGAACTGCAAAACGTCTGCTGAGCGTCATGCTGTTGAGCCTGTTGGCGGCCTGCGCGAACCACTCCGAAGGCCCGCTGCTGATCCAGAAACAAGGCAGCTTCGCCGCCGGCGGAACGATGACCACGGCACCGGGCACCTTCAACCCGCGCCAACCGATGACGCCCAACGGTCAGACCTACCACGGTGACCACGCCTACGCCTTCTATCAAATCCCGGTGGACGCGCGAAAACTGCCCATCGTCATGTGGCACGGCGCAGGTCAGTTTTCCAAGACCTGGGAAACCACCGCCGATGGTCGCGAGGGTTTTCAGAACATCTTTCTGCGCCGCCACTACGGCGTCTATCTGATCGATCAACCCCGGCGTGGTGATGCCGGGCGCAGCATGGTCGAGACTACCATCAAGCCTGTGCCGGACGAACAACTGTGGTTCAACCAGTTCCGTATCGGCCTTTGGCCCCGCTACTTCAACGGCGTGCAAGTGGCACAGGACGCCCAGACCCGCGAGCAGTTTTTCAGGGCTATGACACCGAACACCGGGCCGTTTGACATGGGCGTGGTCTCCGATGGTGTGTCGGCGCTGTTCGACAAAATCGGCCCCGGCATCCTGTTTACCCATTCTCAGGGCGGCGGGCCGGGCTGGTTGACGGCGATCAAGAACGACAAGGTCAAAGCCATCGTGGCGTTCGAACCGGGCAGCAGTTTCGTGTTTGCTGACGGTGAAGTGCCGGCGCCGATCCCCAGCGCGTTCGACACGGTGCAAGGCGCAGCGGTGCCGATGGAGCAATTCATGGCACTGACGCGCATTCCGATTCTGATCCTGTACGGCGACAACATCCCGGAACAGGCAGTCGATCTGCCCGCTCAGGACAGTTGGCGCGCACGCCTGAAAATGGCCCGGCTCTGGCGTGACGCGGTCAATCGCCATGGCGGTGATGTGCGACTGATACACCTGCCGGAGATTGGCATTCACGGCAATACCCATTTCCCCATGTCGGATCTGAACAACGTGCAGATCGCTGACCTGGTCGCGCAGTTCCTCAAAGAAAAACAGCTGGACTGACCCAAATACTTTCGCAACTGCCGTCCTTTTTTGCTCAGGAGCTTCACGTGAAGAACACCCTCAAAGCCACGTTCATGTCGGCATTGGTCGGCCTCTCGGCAGGCGAAGCCTTGGCCGCCGACTACAAGAAGAACCCATTCACCCTCGCCTACGACGGCGCGATCACCCGCAACGAACCGGGCAGGGTCAACATCCACCCGGTCAGCTATAAGCTCAACGGTCTGGACATCGCCGCCAACGTCTACACGCCTGCCAACTACGACGCGAAGAAGACCTACCCGACCGTGGTGGTTGCGCATCCAAATGGCGGCGTAAAGGAGCAAGTCGCCGGTCTGTATGCCCAGCGCCTCGCCGAACAGGGCTACATCACCATCACGGCCGATGCGGCCTATCAGGGCGCCAGCGGTGGTCAGCCGCGCAGCATCGATAAACCGGCGTATCGCATCGAAGACATTCACGGCATGGCCGATTTCATCAGCCAGTTCGCTGGCGTGGATGACAATCGTCTGGGCCTGCTCGGCATTTGTGGCGGCGGTGGTTATTCGTTGGCGGCGGCGCAAACCGACAAACGCTTCAAATCCCTGGCAACGGTGAGCATGTTCAACTCGGGTCGAGTACGCCGCAACGGCTACAGCGACTCGCAACTGGACAGCATCCAGCAACGTTTGCAACAGGCATCAGCAGCCCGCGCGCAAGAAGCAGCGGGGGGCGCGGTGCTGTATACGGGGGATGCCAACCTCACCGATGAGCAGACTGCCAAACTGCCTTTCGAACTGTATCGCCAAGGCTATGAGTACTACTGGAAAACCCACGCGCACCCGAACTCGACCTTCAAATACACCACCAGCAGCCTTATTGACCTGATGCGTTTCGACGCCACCGACCATATCGAGTTGATCAATCAACCGTTGCTGATGATCGCCGGCAGCAAGGCCGACAGCCTGTACATGACTCAGGATGCGTTTCCCAAAGCCGCCGGCACCACCGACAAGGAAGTGTTCATCATCGATGGCGCCACCCACATTGAAACCTACTGGGTGCCGCGTTATGTCGATGCGGCGATCGGCAAACTGACGGATTTTTACGCACGCACCTTGTGATCAGCGCGCCAAGGGTCGCACATCCGTGCGCGACCTGCTTTCATGGAATAATCACGCGCTCCTCATGAGAGGTTCTCATCAATGTCCCGCCCCAATCTCAACGACCTGCAAGCCTTCGTGGTCATCACCCGCGAAGGCAGTTTTACCCGTGCTGCCGCGCAACTGGGCGTTTCGCAGTCAGCGCTGAGCCACACTCTGCGGGCACTGGAAACCCGGCTGGGCGTGCGCTTGCTGACGCGGACTACGCGCAGTGTTTCACCAACGGAGGCGGGCCAACGCCTGTATCAAGCGATGGCGCCGCGCTTTGAAGAAATTGAACTGGAACTGGCTGCCGTCAGCGAGTTTCGCGACACCCCCGCCGGCAATGTACGGATTCAGGCGTCCGAGCATGCGGCGAACAATATTCTCTGGCCGAAGCTGCTGAAGGTGCTGCCCGACTACCCGGACATCAAGGTCGAAATCACCGTCGATTACGCCCTCGCCGACATCGTCGCGCAGCGCTATGACGCTGGTGTTCGACTGGGTGACCAGGTGGCCAAGGACATGATCGCCGTGCCGATCGGGCCATCGTTACGCATCGCCGTTGTCGGCTCACCGCAGTATTTCCAGCAGCGGCCTTACCCGATGGAACCGAGAGATCTGGCGGCGCACAACTGCATCAACCTGCGCCTGCCGACTCACGGCAGCCTGATGCAATGGGATTTCGAAAAGGATGGCCACGAACTCAAGGCCCGCGTCGAAGGCCAATGGACATTCAACAGCAGCGTGCCCATTCTGCGTGCGGCCGTGGCGGGATGTGGCTTGGCTTTCCTGCCAGAGGACATGGTGGCGAAGGAGCTTGCCGACGGTAGCCTTGTGCGGGTGTTGGAAGATTGGTGCCAACCCTTTGCCGGTTACCATCTCTACTACCCCAATCGCCGTGAACATTCGTCAGCGTTTGGCGTTGTAGTTGAGGCGTTACTCTACAAGAGCTGAGTCATCGACCTTCAAGGCGTCTGAATTTTTCCCGCCCCCTCAAACCGTGAATGAGCAGATGATTTTGATCGACTGCGTCGGGCGCGACCGGCTGCAAGCCGATTGCTGCCCCTCGTAACAAGCAGCTTCTGGCTTATCCCCCCTAAAGCCCCACCCAAAAACGCCGATAACCTCCTACCATCAATCAACCCCCGCTCCCCTACACCCGATTCGCTCCCCGCATGCTCGTATGGCACGTCGCATGCTTGCCTCACCCCGGCCCGTCCACATGGAGTACGAGTGAATGCCTGCCCAAGCCCGTTTCATCGAGCACTACCGCAAAGCCGACCGCATCATGCTCGCCCTGATCTGGCTGATGACCCTCTTCTCCCTGGGCCTGGCGTTCTGGCACGACACGCTGCTTCAAGCGCTCTTCATAGGCGCCGGCACCAGCGTGGTGCTGACCCTGGCCTATCGCGTCATCGGCGGCACCCGCCTGATGCGTTGCGCCCTTGGCGTTGGGCTGATGGTGATGGCGGCGTTGCACATCAACCAGGCCCAGGGTGTCATCGAATCGCACTTCGGTATCTTCGCGCTGCTGGCGGTGCTGACGTTCTACCGCGACTGGCTGCCTATCCTGGTGGCCGCCGTCACCATCGCGGTGCACCACGTGGTGTTTCATGCCTTGCAGCACCAGGGTTTCCCGGTGTTTGTGATGGAGCATCACGGCGGCTGGAGCATGATTTTCGTCCACGCGTTCTACGTGGTGATGGAGACGGTCGCCCTGCTCTACCTCGCGGTGCACAGCCAGACCGAAGCGGTAGAAAGCCAGGAAATGCTCGAAAAAATGCTCGCCGTCACCACGCAGTTCAGAGGTGAGGCCGTCAAGGGCAGTCCGGAAAAAGTGCATGTCTCCCTTGCCACCCGTTTCGATCACTTTCTGACCCAGATCACCGGCCTGATCGACGGCGTCGCCCGTGACTCCCACGGCCTCGGCCAACTCGGCCAGGAGCTGGCTCACGCCAGCGGCACCCTGGAAAAAGGCGCGCGCCACCAACTGGCGGAAATCGCCCAGATGACCGGTTCCATGCAGCGCATGGACTAATGGCCGACAGTAGCCGCTCATGACAGACCACTTCCAGCCAAGCCATTGAGCCACTTCGACCCTATCGATGAGTAAAACCAAAACACCCCGCACTTCAACCAAAGGCGGGGTGTTCTCTCTTACCTCACTTCACATCAATCACATCGCCGTGTGAAAAATCTGCTCAATCTCATCCTGATTGGCAGGACGCGGATTGGTAAAACCGCAGGCATCTTTCATGGCATTGGCTGCCAGTGTCGGAATATCGTCAGCCTTTACACCCAGCTCAACGAGCCCACTCGGAATCCCCACATCCGCAGACAGTTTACGGATGGCCGTGATAGCCGCCGCAGCGCCCTTCTCCGCATCCAGTTGCTGAGTCTCAACCCCCATCGCATGAGCGATATCCTTAAACCGGGCCGGACATACGCTGGCGTTGAAGCTCGACACATGGGGCAGCAGGATCGCGTTGCACACGCCGTGAGGCAGGTCGTAGAACCCGCCCAGTTGGTGCGCCATGGCGTGCACGTAACCCAGCGAAGCATTGTTGAAGGCCATGCCGGCAAGGAATTGCGCGTAGGCCATGTTTTCCCGGGCGGTCATGTTGTCACCCTGGGCAACGGCGGTGCGCAGGTTGGCCGAGATCAATTCGATGGCTTTGAGTGCACAGGCATCGGTGATCGGCGTGGCCGCCGTCGACACGTAGGCTTCGACGGCGTGGGTCAGTGCGTCCATGCCGGTGGCGGCGGTCAGGCCTTTGGGCATGGCGGCCATCAGCGAGGGGTCGTTGACGGATAACAGGGGGGTGACGTTGCGGTCTACGATGGCCATTTTCACGTGGCGGACTTCGTCGGTGATGATGCAGAAACGCGTCATTTCACTCGCCGTGCCGGCGGTGGTGTTGATGGCGATCAGTGGCATTTGTGGTTTGGCGGATTGGTCGACGCCTTCGTAGTCGCTGATGTGCCCACCGTTGGCGGCGCACAGGGCAATGCCTTTGGCGCAGTCATGGGGGGAACCGCCGCCCAGGGAAATAATGAAATCACAGTCGCTGCGGGCCAGCAGTTCCAGGCCCTTCTCCACGTTGCTGACGGTCGGATTCGGTTTGGCGCCGTCAAACAGGGTGGAGTCGATGTCTTGCTGGGCCAACAGGCCAGCGACCTTGGCCGCCACGCCGGCTTTGGCCAGGCCGGCATCGGTGACGATCAAGGCTTTGCGGAATCCGTACTTGCGGATTGCGAGCATCGCCTCGTCGAGGCTGCCAATGCCCATCATGTTCACGGAAGGAATGAAGAAGGTGCTACTCATGATAAATCCTCTTTTTATTATGGAGACACGGGAGTCAGTGAGGTTTTCTACTCATCTCGCAGGTGATGCGGCGCGTCTTGTTGTCATCGTTGACGATCACAAAGCTGAGCCTAAACCTATGGCGTCAGACCGAAATGGTCCTTTAGCGGGCATTGACACCTCCTTTAGTACTGGGAGCAGGGCTTCACCCATTCCATGGGGGGCGGCAGCAAAATCTGACTTGCGCAGACCCCGACCCGCCCGGATGGTTATGATGGTTCGCTGATCAACAGCCCTCACCGACTCTCCTGTGCAGGAACTGATCGGGCTGTCCGTCAGCGTATTTGTTCTCGGGTATCTGCCCTGGGCCTGCGATCGCCCTTCTGTTTACCGGGCACTGGCAAATTCTCATCTTCGTAGTGGCGATGCTGGCGGGTATGCATGTGTTTTCCAGCCTGGAAGGCCGGCGCACGTCTTGATGGGGTTTGACCCCGATTTTTACTGAACGCAACTCAAGGACGGCTTCATGGAACGACTCCAACCTCGTGGCACTGATGCGGACGGTTATATCCTCACCGTGTCCAACGTCGAGACGCAGCCACAGTTTCAGGCTTTGCTGACGGACGTTTGCATGACGCTCGCGCGGCCGGAACCTCTGCTGGACGGGATTTATCTTTATGGCAGTGTCGCTAGAGGCGACGCCGTGCCGGGGGTTTCTGACCTTGACCTAACCCTTATTCTGCACAGCCCACCTACGTCGCAGGATCTGGAAATGCTGGAGTCGAAAAGGCGCACGCTGGAAAGTCGGCATGCCGAAGTCACCAAGATCGATTTCGATATCGGTAGTCGTGCTGAAGTATTAGCACCTGACAATCGAATGAGCTGGGGGTATTGGCTCAAGCATCACTGTCGTTGCTTATGGGGCAATGATCTGACCCAACGCTTCGACCGGTTCAAGCCGTCGCGCGATATCGCCATTGCCGTGAATGGTGACTTTGAATCCGTACTGACCCGGTATGCCGACCTTATCGACCAGGCGACCACACCGACGCAATCGCTGCGCTTGCAGCGAGAAGCTTCGCGCAAACTCATCCGGTCAACTCAACTGCTTCGCTCTGAACAGGACCTGATGTGGCCGCAAACACTGGAAGAGCTTGTCGAGCAGTTTGTTCAGCATTACCCGAGTATGAAAATGCAGATCTCTTTTTTCTTGTCCCAGGCAAGGAACCCGGATGCCAAGCCAAAGAAATTTACGACTCAGCTCCATGATTTTTTGACCTGGATGGCTACACAAACCGGTTGAATCCATAACGCGCCTATGAAATCAGGGGCGATTCATGTACCCACAGACGGGTTATCACGCATGCCTTTACCGCGAAATTCGATATCCATAACCCGTTGGCTGCTCCATGGGGTTACTGAATTGAGTGAGTCATCCTAAGCGTTCCAGGATCATCATCGAAAGATACGCCTCCAAGCGACAACAGGCCTTGGATCAACTTCCCCTGAATGACCGATACCCCTCTTCTTATTGATGAGTATCAGCCTCCTCAGCGGGGTAAAACTCGCCCTCCTTCCCCATTTTTTTCAGCCGTTCGCGCACAATTACCTCGACGCTGGCTACGGCGGTTTGATCGTCAGGGTTGACCAACTGTAAGCACAGGCGTTGGACATTCTGATCGTGGGTGCCCTCGCTCATCATCTCGTGGGTGAAGACCTGTTCGCCACGCCATAGGCATAGCTGGGTATGCGTCTCGCCAAGCCATATTTCGTTGATTGATCCAAGGTCGGTTGTCTCTAGTTGATCGACGGTGATTGTCTTATCCATTGCGCTGTACCTTACCCATGAGTAGATACAGGTAGACTTGCCGGCATAGCGGGTCGTTCCACGCGTTGGCAGTTCAACCGGGCTAATGGTGGTTAAGCACGTCCCGGTTAGAACCAGGACAATTGACGATTGAAGGCGGACAGTACGAGCCGAGAAGGGCAATCACATGACTGATCCTGCTGTTCCACATGCAAATGGCCGCGCCTGGATCAACTTTGATCTCCCCTCCTCGGGCCGATACTGCCAGCTCACAGATGGCGTGCAGCCTACGGAACGACCGGCTGCTATCGGCCAGAAGCGGTCATTCGAACTCATGTATGCTTGTCCCGTGCAACCACATCAGAGAAAGCCCATTGTCTCCCCCTTCGGAATCTTCCAGTCATCACTCTGCTTCTTTTGAAGAAATAGCTGAACAGTTGGCCGAAGATCTGCGAAGAGTCGTCGGCAATCTTGTCCGAGAAGTGCGCAGTGGGGCGGACACGCCATCCTCGGCACAGACTGAAACTCTAGGTTTGCTTGAGCGTCATGGCCCCTTGAGCATAAGCGCGATTGCTGCACATCGTCACGTCAAGCATCAAAGCATGCGCCTGGTTATCGCCCAGTTGGAGCAGCAGCAGCGGGTTACACGAGGTCCTGATCCGAGCGATGCCAGAAAGCAGCTCTTCGAGCTGACGCACCAAGGTCGAGCTGCGCTTGAACACAGCCGTCATCAGCGCAGTGACTGGTTGGCTCGCCAGCTTAAGGAAAAAACCACCGCCTCACAGCTGCAAACACTCGAAGCTGCGGTCAGAATCCTGGAGCAATTGATTGCCGCAGCCCCAAACGGTCAATCAACCTGAGCGCAAAGCCGCTAGCACACTGGGCAACGAATTGATCCCCCAGTGCTCGACATATTGGCCATTGCGGATGCGAACGATGTCGATGATATCAATGGACACTGCACGTCCCGTTGCCGGTATACCGGCAATCACCCCGGAGTGGCGGCCGGTAATGCGCTTTCGGGTCGTCACCTTGTCGTCTTCAGCAACCTGGTCCAGCACCTCGACCTGGAGGTCGGACAAACCCGGATGCAAAACATTGTGAAAGGTATGCCAGAGACCTTCCCGACCGCCGTCTTGCCCCGCCACTGCTGAATGGTTGATGAAATCTTGCGCAACGAGCATTTCAAATTCGTGGCGGTTGCAGTTCTCAATAACCTTTTGATTGAAACGACGGACGATAGCTTTGTTCACTACTGACATAACTCCCCCTGGCGCCTGAATACCTAGAAACCAAAATATATACAGTTGGACTGTATATATCCAGAGCATCAGTGATGCGCTGCCCGATGAGATCGGCAAGGCAACGATATATTGCTGCCAATCGCGACTGGCTGCTTTGGGTCGACTGCTGCCCTTCTTGACAGGCAGCAATCGGCCAGAAGCAGCCAGTCAAAAGCGCCTAGGAAATCAGCGTCGATTCAAGATTCGTCGAGCAAGGCCGACACAAAAGCATCAATAGACACTTCCCTGACAAGGAAACGATCACTAGATGCAGGCTTGGCAACCATGTGTTTGGCCAACAAGGAGCGTTACCCAATGCTAGATCTTATTTACATCGTAGAAGATCATTTCGCCTCAGATACCTCCCAGCAAAATGACAGCGGCTACACCCCAAACTTCACACTTTCTGGCCAAAATACAACACCGCAGACTGGAAAAACTGCATATTCCGGCGTAGCGGTAGCTACGGCCGCGGCGGCTGCAGCATCGTCATTTCTCATTCCTATTCTGCCTATTTCTATGATTATTGGCGCAGCGGCTACCGCTGCCGGTGTTGCAGGCGCGGGTGCATCACTAATCGCCAAAGATCGCAGCTCCACAACCGATGAATCAGCCACAGCTCTAGCCATAGCCGAAGAAACACGTTTGCTCACTGCTTACGTACAACGCCATTCGCTTTCCCGCACCCAAGCCAGAGAGTCTGACTATCGTTTCCAGCCAGGGCACCCAGTCGTTGGAAAGGCTTACCGCAAACACCCACTGTCCGACTACTCGAACCCGGATAACAAGAACCTCTACATTCCCAGCGATAGCTACGATGCAATCCTGCTGGAGGAGCGCGAATCGGAACTGGTCAAGCTACTGGTTCAACTTGGAGCGACCAAAATCCGCATCACCAAGAAAGTATCCGATAAAACCCGCAGTTCCATCAGCGCAGAAGCATCCGTGCAAGTTGGCCCTATGGGTGGCGGTGCAGTCAGTTACGCAGGTAAAACTGAATGCGATACTGATTCACTCGATACACGTGAATTCTCGTTAACCGGCAAGCCTTGGAAAGCAGATAGCAAAGTCGATCGTGAGAACTTCTTTTGGCTGTCGTATGAGCCTTCGTGGAAGGCGGTCGTGTTTGCACGCGAAGTGGGCGGTTGTCTGACTGCGTCCCTAGAGATTAAAGAAAACACGTCATTCTCCACAGACAAAAATTTGGAACTGTCAGTCAAGGCAAAGCTAGTAGAGGTTGGTGCGCAGGCCGGCATATCGAATCTCGAAACCGGAGAAAAAACATATTTTGTGAAAGCAGAGTTCGCACCGGTAAGCCACAGCGCTTGACCAAAACCAAGCGATTTAGCATTGCGAGTAAGCAGGAAGGAGTGCTCTTTACAGAGGCACTCCTTTTTTATTTGGCAATCATCGCCGATTCAGGGAGTCGTGGCCGACTGCACATCAAAATACTGACTACTGATGGCAACTCGCGAATGACCACTTTTGGCCGATTGCAGCCCCTCGTAACAAGCAGCTTCTGGCTTATCCCCCCTAAAGCCCCACCTAACACCGCCGATAACC